>NZ_JADEWC010000016.1 GCF_015207825.1 Cyanobacterium stanieri LEGE 03274 | reverse complement strand
TCCCTGTTCCCTTAAATAACAGATCACCATTATAACCGTTCCCTATTCCCCATTCCCTGTTCCCTTAAATAACAGATCACCATTATAACCGTTCCCTATTCCCCATTCCCTGTTCCCTTAAATAACAGATCACCATTATAACCGTTCCCTATTCCCCATTCCCTGTTCCCTTAAATAACAGATCACCATTATAACCGTTCCCTATTCCCCATTCCCTGTTCCCTTAAATAACAGATCACCATTATAACCGTTCCCTATTCCCCATTCCCTGTTCCCTTAAATAACAGATCACCATTATAACCGTTCCCTATTCCCCATTCCCTGTTCCCTTAAATAACAGATCACCATTATAACCGTTCCCTATTCCCCATTCCCTGTTCCCTTAAATAACAGATCACCATTATAACCGTTCCCTATTCCCCATTCCCTGTTCCCTTAAATAACAGATCACCATTATAACCGTTCCCTATTCCCCATTCCCTGTTCCCTTAAATAACAAATTTGATGAGGTAATCATTAGTATAATGGATTAGAAAAATGATTGTGGATAAGTTTCAATGGATACAGAAAAACTAACTAAATTAGAGTCTAAATTATATAGCGAAATACCCCTACTGGGCGATCGCCTTAGACAACAAGCCATTAAAGAATTATCAGCAATAAAAACCCCCCAATCCATTGAAATATTAACCAAGGCTCTAATTTTTAGTGAAGATAAGAACGTGAGAAATGGGGTATTAAATACCCTGCGACAAATCAAATTACAAGATACCGCCCTCATCGATGCGGTGTGTCAACTGTGGGCAGATAATCGAGAAATTGAATTAACTAAGTTAATTAAATTAAAAGGATGGGTAGCCAATCAACCCCTAAAATTAAGAGTATTGACGGCGGTTAGTTTAGGTTGGCAAGGAATTTTAGAGGAAGAAAATAAAATCCAAGTTGCGGAAATTCTCTTGGATTTATTAAACGATAAAGAAAGAGAAATCCGAGACAAAGCAAGGGAATGGTTAACTTCTTTGAGTGATGAAGACTTACAAGCCCATATGTGTCGTTTAGCTAGTGAAAAAAATAATCAGGATGCCTTAGACATAGCCATTGAAGTAAATTATCGACCCCTTGAGCCTTCCCAATCAGCCTTATTTTATTATTTTACTCAACAATGGGAGCGTTATCAAGACATTGATCCTGATTATCATCTCCTTGAAGAAGTTTATTACCATGCCCCCGATGAATTAAAAGAAAGAATTGATAGTCATGGTATCGGTTTAAAACGCCTAGAATGGTTATGGATGTTACTTGGGGGTAAAGAGGGAAGAAGAATACCAACCATTGGCGCTCAAAGATGGAAAAAAATATTAGAGGTGATGACTTCGGCTAGAAATTGGGATACCCTGTGGGAGTTAATTACCGTTGTGCCAGTGAGATGGAGTCGGGAAATTGTCAAAATTCTCAAAAATAATCGTTGGTTGCCCAATGCCCCCGAAGAAAAACAGATTTTTAATGAGGTGCTTAATTTTTCCCTGAAAATCAAGGGTAAGTCTATTCCCCAAGGTAAGTTAATTCGTTGTGTTTATGATTGGCATCATGGAGATAAAATAAGTGCGATCGCCCTTACCCCCGATGATAAAGTATTAATCAGTGGCGGTGGAGAATTAATCAAATTATGGAATACCGAAACAGGGGCGCCTATTACCCAGCTAAAAAGACATATCAAAGGAGTAACTACCCTTGCCCTCAGTAACGACGGCATCACCCTTGCCAGTGGTAGTAGAGATAAAACCGTCTCCGTGTGGCGTATTCCTGAAGGTAATAATCTAACCAATCTTTCGGCCAATAACGCCTCCGTTTGGTCTTTATCCATGACCAATGATAGTAAAATAATTGCTAGTGCTAGTTATCGAGAAATCCGTTTATGGCAATATCCCTCAGGAAAACTCTACAAAACCCTAACGGGATTTAAAACCGAAGTAGAATGCACCCTCATTAGCCATGACGATAAATATATTATCGCTGGGGGCGGAAAAAATGACCATACCATTAGAATATGGAATCTTCCCGAAGGAGAAAATAAATATACCCTCACGGGGCATCAAGGCGCCATTACATCCCTTGCCCTCTGCCCTGCTAATGCAACCCTTGCCAGTGCCAGTAAAGATGGTACAGTAAAATTGTGGTCATTGTCCACAGGGGAAAATAAAGCTACCCTAGAGGGTCATCATAGCACCATTTGGCAACTGGGCATTACCCCCGATGGCACAACCCTTGTCACTGTAAGTGAGGATAAAACCATCAAAATTTGGCAACTGGCCACAGGAATGCTCAAAGCCACCCTAGAAGGACATCAAGGGGCTATCTGGTGTCTGGATATTAGTCAAGATGGTAAACTACTAGCCACGGGAAGCCGTGATAATACCATTCGATTGTGGAGTTTGCCCGATGGTAAACCCATGGGAGTGCTAAAAACTCATCAAAAACCCATACGTCATGTTAAGATAGGGTGCGATCGCACCTTCATCATCACAGGAAGCGATGATCAAACTCTCAAACTCTGGAAATGGGATTTACCCCAACTGTGTAACTTACCAATTTTTAATATATCCACCCCCCAACAAAAATCCATCTCAGACATTCTTTCTAACCAAGAATTGACCCCCGAAGAAGAAAATTGGTTAAAACTAACAGAAAAATTACTAAACATCAAAAATCAACGAAATCAAACCATTCCATCAGAAAAAAATTTGCCCTCTAACACCGATGAGAATAAAATAAACCTTGAACAAAGCAGAGAAAAATAGATGTCCATAATACCCGAATTACCTCAAAATCTAGGCTCAAAACTATTCTTTCAAGGCAGAAAATTTCAATTTGAAGTAAACAAACTCCGACTCCCCAACGGCGTAGAAGGTGAATGGGAATGTATTCGCCACCCCGGAGGAGCATTAGCCGTCCCCATCACCCCAGATGGTAATTTAGTATTAGTACGTCAATATCGTTTTGCCGTTAAAGGCAGACTGTTAGAATTTCCCGCAGGGACCATTGAAAAAGGAGAAAATCCCCTTTCCACCATACAAAGAGAAATTGAAGAAGAAACAGGATATAAAGCCCATCAATGGCAAAATCTGACTAAATTTCCCCTCGCCCCCGGTTACTCCGACGAATATATTTACCCCTTTCTAGCCCAAAATCTAGAAAAACTCCCCCATCCTCCCCACCAAGACGATGACGAAGACATTGAAGTTGTATTAATGTCACCAGAGGAATTAGAAGAAATTATTTATCGAGGTAGTCAGGTAGATGCTAAATCCGTTACAGCCTATTTCTTAGCCCGTCGTTTTTTAAAAGAAAATTAATTGGGCCGGGGAATAGGCAATGGTTTTTAACGGTTTATAATTGTAAATTATTTTCCCTTCCCTAGCGTAACTAAATAACCTTTTTATTAAACATTGAATATGAAACCACAAGTAATATTTTTAGATGCCGTAGGCACTCTTTTTGGTGTAAAAAATAATGTCGGTTGGGCTTATACTCAAATATCACAAAAATATGGCGTTAACTACGATAGCCAATTAGTTAATCAAGCCTTCTATCAATCCTTTCAAATATCTTCCCCTCTATGTTTTGATACCCAATCAGAAAACCTCATTAAATCCCTTGAGTTTGATTGGTGGAAAAAAATTGCTGAAAATACCTTTCAATCACTGAATTTATTAGATCAATTTACTAATTTTGATGACTTTTTTATCGAACTATATCAGCATTTTTCTACCGAAAAACCTTGGTATATTTATAATGATGTAATCTTCAATTTAAACCTATGGCAAAAACAAGGAATTAACCTCGCCATTATTTCTAACTTTGATACCCGTATTTTTTCTGTTTTAGATAGTCTTGATTTAAGTAAATATTTTTCTAGTATTACCATCTCATCCTTATCTGGAATGGCTAAACCCCATCCGAATATTTTTCGTCAAGCCTTAGAAACTAATAATTGTTTTCCAGAAAATGCTTGGTATATTGGAGATAGTAAAAAAGAAGATTATTGGGGAGCTAAAAGCGTCGGGATGAAAGCCTTTTGGTTGTCAAGATAACTTTACAAGATTATTACCTTAGCTAATCACTGAATAATAAATTATGGTATCGCTCAATGATGCTATGATACCAAGTCAGATTGATAAAGTTTATCATCACCCACCTATGAATTTACAACTATAAAAACCTTAAAAACCATTGCCTATTCCCTATTTTTCGTCTTAATATTTCATTAAATATTTAATATTATATTTATGAGAGCGCACCCAATTAATCTTTATTCTCGACTTTGAATAATCAATTATTTACACCTAACACTTAAAATCTTACCTATTTATTAATCGCCATTTCAGGCTTATCACTGAAAAAAGTATTTAAAACTCGCTCAGCAATTTGGGGGCTAGTTAAACCCAAATCGGCAAAGGATTGCGCAGGGGTAGCATGATCTACTAAAATATCAGGTACGCCGATACGTTTTACGGGTACATTAACATTGTGATCGATTAAAGCCTCTGCCACCGCAGAGCCAAAACCACCCATAATACAACCTTCTTCAAGGGTAACAACCTTACCGATTTTCTCCGCCAAAGGTACGATTAAATCAGTGTCAAGGGGTTTCACGAAACGAGCATTAATTACCGTGGCTTCCACCCCATGCTCACTCAAAATCTCGGCAGTTTGCATGGCATTATTAACCATTGAACCATAACCGACTAATAAAACATCATCCCCATTGCGTAAAATTTCCCCCTTACCGATGGGAATTTCCTCCCAACCTTCTTCGGCTAAAGGTACTCCTAAACCATTGCCACGGGGGTAACGCATGGCGATCGCACTTTCCTTGTACTTAATACCAGTTACCGTCATCCGTTGCAACTCCGCCTCATCCTTGGGCGCCATAATCACCAAATTAGGAATACAACGAAGATAAGCAATATCATACATCCCTTGGTGGGTAGGGCCATCAGCGCCCACAATTCCTGCCCTGTCTAAACAGAAAAACACAGGAATTTTTTGAATACAGACATCATGGATAATCTGATCATAAGCCCTTTGTAAGAAAGTAGAATAAATCGCCGCCACGGGAGTCATGCCCTCACAGGCTAAACCAGCCGCCAAAGTGACAGCGTGTTGTTCAGCAATACCCACATCAATATATTGTTTAGGTAACTTTTGCTGTAACTTATCCAATCCTGTACCCGTCGCCATAGCTGCCGTAATCCCGATGATTTTGGGGTCATTTTCTGCCAAAGTAGTTAGGGTATGGGCAAATACCTTAGAATAACTAGGAGGCTTAGGTTTATTAGAAGGAATAGGCTTACCAGTGGTCAAATTAAAAGGACTTTGGGCATGATAACCCACTTGATCCTTTTCTGCCATGGAATAACCCTTACCTTTCACCGTTACCACATGGACAAATACAGGGCCTTTCACCTTGTGAGCTTTTTGGAAAGTATTAATTAACTCCCCAATATTATGACCATCCACCGGACCAAAATAAGTAAATCCTAACTCCTCAATTACCGCCCCTACCTTGGGCATGGCAAGGCGTTTCATGGCTTCTTTGAGGTTTTTCATTTCAGGAGAAAGATTTTCACCATCGCCAAAGAATGGGAAATGCTTAAACTGTTCCTCAATATTACCTGTTAAAAATTGAATCGGATCTGATAAACGTACTTTATTTAAATAACGGGAAATGGCGCCTACATTGGGAGAAATAGACATTTCATTATCATTCAATACCACCATTAAATTAGTATTGGGTAAATGTCCGGCGTGGTTAATAGCTTCTAATGCCATGCCTCCAGTTAAAGCACCATCGCCAATTACCGACACAACTTTAAAATTTTCGCCCTTGGCATCCCTTGCCAAAGCCATCCCTAACCCTGCTGAGATGCTCGTGGAGGCGTGTCCTGCTCCAAAATGGTCAAATTTGTTCTCCGAACGTTTTAGATACCCCGCAATGCCATCTTTTTGTCGGAGGGTATGGAAATCATGGTAACGTCCTGTTAACATTTTATGGGGATAGGCTTGGTGTCCTACATCCCAAATTACTTTATCCTGTTCTAAATCAAGGGTATTGTAGAGGGCGATGGTTAATTCTACGACTCCGAGTCCAGGCCCTAAATGTCCTCCTGTGGCGGCAATGGTTTCTAGGTGTTTCTCTCGTATTTGTTGGGCAATGTCTTCTAATTGGCGTATGGATAAGCCATGTAGTTGATTTGGGTGAGTAAGTTCGCTTATGTGCATTATATTTTTATTCCCCTATTTTTTTCTATCTGACTTTACTATCTCAGATAAACAGTTCTTTTCTTTATTTTGTCTTAATTTTTGTAATTATGCTTAAAAATACGAGATTAAGTATTGTAGCGTTGGTGATTTGTTATTTAAGGGAACGGGGAACGGGGAACAGGCAACAGCGATAATAGAGTTGTTGCGAAATAGTTTTTTTGCCAAATTTCGTCCTTATTTGATAAGGGTTTCAGATACGCAGATATTTAATTCACAACAAGTCTAATATTTTGATAGATTTCTAGTGTCATTTAATTATATTTCATACAATTTTGATTAAACAACACCTCATCTCCTCATCCCCTCATCCCCTCATCCCTTCATCCCCCATCCATCTAAATTCAACAACGTAAAAAATTTAGTGCATTACTCACGTTAGAATATAGAAGATTTTAGCTAAATAGAAGAAAAGGAGCTGATATTTAACTATGCCAGACAAGAAAAACCCAGAAATTGACCCTATTCCCTCATTGTTAGCGGAATTTAGTGATCCTGAAGTGGAAGAAGAAGAGTTTAGAAATGATTTCTTTCAGGGGTTGTCGGGTAGAAGGAAAAAGGCTGCTTTTGCTTTGACTCTGATTTGGGGTGTAACTATCGGTTTACATCTTATTCCTTGGAATATTGTCATCATTACATTGTTAGGATTATTGATTGTTTTTCAAACCGTTAGATTAGTTTTTAATAATCCTACAGATAATCATCTTCCTGCTTTTTGTGATATGGAGACTTTACCTTCTGTTTCTTTATTGGTTTCTGCCAAAAATGAGGAAGCAGTAATTAAAAAGTTGGTGACGATGTTACTTAATGTTGATTATCCCCGTCATTTATATGAATTATGGATTGTGGATGATAATAGTGGCGATCGCACTGGTAAAATATTAGACGGGTTAGCCCAAGAATATGACCAATTAAACGTTATCCACAGAGACGGATTAGCGAAGGGAGGAAAATCGGGGGCGTTGAATCTTGCTTTTTCTCAATGTAAGGGGGATATTATCGGTGTGTTTGATGCCGATGCGGTAATTCCTGAGAATTTATTACAAAAAGTTGTTCCTTTATTTGTCAGGGAAAACATAGGTGCTGTGCAGGTGAGAAAAGCCATTTCCAATGCTCAGGAAAATTTTTGGACTAGGGGGCAATGGGTGGAAATGTCTCTGGATAGTTATTTTCAAAAGCAAAGAATTAATTGTGGTGGCATTGGGGAATTAAGGGGTAATGGGCAGTTTGTGCGTCGTGATGCCCTTAATCGTTGTGGTGGTTGGAATGAAGAAACCATCACCGATGACCTTGATCTTACCATTCGTTTACACCTTGATAATTGGGATATTGATATTTTAGAATATCCCCCCGTGGGCGAAGAAGGGGTAAAAAGTGCGATCGCCCTTTGGCACCAAAGAAGTCGCTGGGCAGAAGGTGGTTATCAACGTTATTTCGACTATTGGCGTTTTATCCTCACTAACCGCTTGGGGTGGCGCAAAAAATTTGACCTCATTTTCTTTTTTGTGGTGCAATATATCTTCCCTACTGCCGCCATTCCCGATTTAGTCATGGTATTGACACGCCATCGTTTACCCTTGGTTGCCCCCCTTAGTAGTCTTACCCTCTTTCTTGCCTTCTGGGGAATGTACACGGGTTTAAAACGTAACCAGAGTAAACCATCATTCACCCTTGGTGAACATTTAACCATGATTGCCCAAAGTTTTTTGGGTATGATTTATATGGTGCATTGGTTTATCGTCATGCCCCTGACAACGGCGAGAATGTCTGTGCGTCAAAAACGCCTCAAATGGGTTAAAACAGTCCACGAAGGGGATGCCGATGAAAATCTCGAATTAGCTTAGAATTTATGGATGATAGGGTGGGCAATGCTCACCTTTTTTTATCCCTTACCATCAAAAACAAGATCCTAAAAATTATCATAAAATAGAAGTAATATTAGGTTAATTTAATCAAATAATTATCAATAGTCTTTTATGTCTTCTCCTGTATTAACATGGCTAATTATAGGCTCATTATTTTGTTTAATGGAGCTGATATTTCCCACTGCATTTGTGGAATTTATGATGGGTTTAAGTGCTTTTATTGTTGCGGGTATTTCTCTTTTTTTTCCTTACAATAATGCTCTAATTGTTATTTGGATGTTGCTTTCATTTGGTTTAATACTTCTGGCTAAAAAATATTTTTCCCCGAAAAAAAATGACCCTTTGTTATTAGAAGAAGATGAAGCGGTTACCATAACGGCGATCGCCCCAGGGGAAGTAGGTAGAGTTATGTATGAAGGAAATTCATGGCAAGCGGTATGTGCCGACGAAACCATCGAACTAAATCCCGACCAAAAAGTATATATTGTTAGTCGCCATGGTAATACCTTATCGGTACTTCCTCGACAGTTTTAAATTTCATAAAAACTTAACAAAGAGCAAAATTTTAACTTATTTTAATAAATAAAACCCTTGATTAATAATATCATTTAAACATAGAGAAAAGAAATTTTACATAACAATAAATATCAAAAATAAACAATCATGGAACAACTATTTTTTATCGTAGCTTTAGCAGGTTCAGCAATTTTCGGTAGTGTTAAAATTGTTAACGAAAAAAACGAATATTTAGTCGAACGTTTAGGAAGCTATAACAAAAAACTTTCCCCCGGGCTAAATTTCGTTGTCCCCTTCCTTGATAAAGTGGTTTATAAAGACACCATCCGAGATAAAATCCTTGATGTACCACCCCAATCCTGTATTACTAAAGATAACGTTGCCATTAGCGTTGATGCGGTTGTCTATTGGCGCATCGTTGACATGGAAAAAGCCTATTACAAAATAGAAGACTTACAAGCAGGGATGCAAAACCTTGTTTTAACCCAGATTAGGGCGGAAATAGGTAAACTAGAATTAGACGAAACCTTCGTCGCCCGTACAGAAATCAATAATATTCTGTTGCGAGAATTAGACATCGCCACCGACCCTTGGGGTGTTAAAGTATTAAGGGTAGAATTAAAAGATATTACCCCCTCCATGGCGGTACAACAATCCATGGAACAACAAATGGCCGCTGAAAGGAAAAAAAGAGCAGCCATTCTTACCTCTGAAGGGGAAAGGGATTCGGCCATCAACTCCGCCCAAGGTAGGGCAGAAGCGAAAATTTTAGAAGCAGAAGCCCTCAAAACAGCGGCTATTTTAGAAGCAGAGGCAGAAAAACAACAACAAATTCTCCAAGCCCAAGCCACCGCCGAAGCCCTACAAATTGTTGTGAATCAGTTACGGGGAGACACCCTCGCCCAAAAAGCATTACAATTTTTACTCACCCAACAATATTTAGAGACGGGTAAAATTATTGGTAGTAGTCAAAGCAGTAAGGTAATGTTTATGGACCCTAGTAGTATTATATCAACTCTCGAGGGAATGGGTTCTTTGATGGATAAAAATGCTCAATTAGGTGGTAAATAGATAACACTTTCAGCGCACCTTAATTATCTTTTTTGAGCATCAGTAAATTATGCTCATACATATTCTGATTATCTAATAAGAATAATTGTTGTATTTTTCGCCAATTTAACCATTGTTGTCGTTGATTATTACTGATTAAAATATCTAGGTTAGGTAATTTCTTTTGCCAGTTTTTACCAATCTCTTTTTTAATCTGGTTTAATAAAATGGCATTATCCTGTATGTTACCTAAAATTTCTTGTACATTTACTATTAAATTTAAATAATCATGGTATGGTTGCCCATAACAGTCTGTTAATAAGTCCATTTGATAACGAGTTTTTTTAGCTTCTTTTCTTAACTCGTGAATGATTTCTTTTTCTTCTTCTAAAAGGTTTTTTACTTCTTCTAAGGTATAGTCTTCTTTAATGGTAATTTGATAATTTTGATCAATTTTTGTACCTACAAACCATCCTGATTGTAAATGTAGTTTACTAATTTGAGGGATGATTAAATTATGAGCAACTTCTGTTATGGGTAAGGAAGCGATAAGATTAAATTGAGGTTCTTTTAACCATTTTTTTAGGGAATATTTGATATTTTGATACTCTTTTCCTTGTAAAACCTTGATAATTTTATTTTGATTATCCTTATTTTTATTATCTAATTTTTCCATAAATTGATCACATATTTTTTTCTCTCCATCATTCAGAAAATGATAATAATATTTAGTTAAATTTTCTTTTAATACGTCGTTATCTCTTTTTTTTCCTAATATTTGAGCGACCTTACCAATCTTTTTTTCATCCACTAATTTTGGTAATTTTAAAGCAGGATAAAACCCTATTAAAACACTTCTTAATCTTCTTAATCCTACTCTCATTTGATGGATATATTCAGGATTTTTATTATGTAAAACACCCTTTTCATTTTTAATTATTTTTTTTGTGCTAAGGGCGATCGCACCATAGGCATAATCAGCAAAAACATAGGGTTTTTTGTTATTAATTTTCATAAAAAATAAACTCCTTTTTATTATTATTTTTGTACTTGAATTACCTGTAAACTACCTCCAGCATATAACTTTTTAGAAATCACTTTAAAACCTTCATCCATTAACATTTGCGACAAATCAATTTTAATTAACTGCCATGCCGTGGAAGTTTCAAATAGCCACATAAAAATACTTAAACCTGGCACAAATAATAAATTATGGGGTTTATGTAAATCAATAAAAGTAAAAATTCCCTTCGGTTTTAATACACGATAAATCTCCGCAAAAATTTGCTTCAACTCCTCCCTATTCATTTCATGTAAAGCAACGCTAGTATGGACAATATCAAAAGTATTTTTATCAAAAGGTATTTGTTGGGCTAAACCTTCCACATAATCGGCTTGAGGCACATTTTTTTTCGCCTCTTGCAAAGCAAGGGGAGATATATCCAATCCTGTCACACCCTGAGAATACTGCACTAAAAATCGAGTTGTTTGCCCTTTTCCACAACACAAATCCAATATTTTTGTATCTTTGTCTATGGTTATATTTTCAAGGGCTAAATGACGAAATCTTTTCTCTCCTCCCACGGGCAAAGCTGCTATACGGGAAATGCCATCATATAACCACTGGTATTTATAGCTTAGAGGGCGTAGAAATGTTGCCATAATAAATTTAGTAATTATTAAAGATTGGGTTTTATAAAAATAGTTGAAGTAAAAAGTTATGAAAGTTTTGAGATTTGATAAAATGGAATAATTAATATTTTTTATACCACTTTAGTATTTTAAATTCGTAATTAATATAAAATTTACTTCATCAGTTATTAAATAAGTTTTAGTTCTATTTCTCTAATCATCAAGCCATATAATTCATTATAAACTGAGGAAATTTCCACAATATTATATTTTTATAACGGATTACTCAAACTTATGATAAGTAACAAAAACAAATTACTTATAATTTACTCGATACTTGCCGTAAAACATCAGGAATAATGGTATCTTCAGAAAATTCCAAAATAGTTTCACTATAGCCAAGGTAACCTGAATTAGTGAAGAATAGTAACATTCTTGAAAGGGCAAACCAGACTTCTTCTTCAAATTCCCAATCTGCAGAAACAGGGGAATAACCGCTTATGGATTTTAAAGCCCAAAAATAATTGTTTCTGACAATGGACGCATTTTTTTTATATTCTGGTAAATCTTTCTTGTTAATGTAAAGGATATTATCTTGTAAGTAACTTTCCATTGTACAATCTTTTAATTATCTTTTTTAGTTTATACTTTTCCTTGTTTGTTAAGGGGGTAATTTTGACTTTCTCTAATTTTTGATTTTTTTTAGTTACTATTCATGTAAATTGAATACTCTAACAAAAAAGCTACTTTTTTTATAGCAATAATACATAATAAAACAAATAAAGATGACCAATATATGTTAAAATTAAATATTAAGAAATAGCGTGAATTTATTTTAAGTAATGGGCTTAGATTTTCGTAATATAAATACTGTTTGGAGTTCTTTAATTGTTGATACTTTTGCTAAATTAGGATTAGAAAATGCTATCATCTGTCCTGGTTCTCGTTCTACTCCTTTAACCATTGCCTTTGCTCAACATCCTACCATAAAAACAATTCCTATTTTAGATGAACGTTCAGGGAGTTTTTTTGCCCTTGGTATGGCGAAAAGTAGTCATAAACCAGTAGTTTTGGTTTGTACATCAGGCACTGCAGGAGCAAATTTTTTTCCTGCCATTATTGAAGCTAAATATAGTCATATTCCTTTAATTATTTTAACAGGCGATCGCCCCCCAGAACTAAGAGAATGTCATGCAGGGCAAACCATAAACCAAGTCAATTTATATGGTAATTATCCCCAATGGCAAACAGAATTATCATTACCATCCACCGATTTAGAAAGACTTTTTTATCTCCGACAAAACATAATTCATGGATGGGAAAAAAGTATCTATCCCACAGGGGGTATAGTTCATTTTAATATTCCTTTTCGTGAACCTTTAGCACCCACCAAACAACTTAATTATACTCAACAAGAAATTGAAAATATCAATCATATATTAGCTGAATCTACCTTTAAAATGTCCCCTTTGAAAATTAATTATGATGGTAATTATCAAGAAATTATTTCCCAATGGCAACAATATCAAAAAGGCATTATCATAGCGGGGGTAGATTGTCCCGATAATCCTTCATTGTACACCAGTGCGATCGCCCTTTTAGCCCAACAATTAAAATTTCCCATCTTAGCAGAAGCCCTCTCCCCCATTAGAAACCATTACCCCTCCCACAGTAACTTAATTTGTACCTACGACACCATCTTAAGAAATCAAGAAAATAGAGAAAAATTAAAACCAGAAATAATTATCTTAATAGGGGAATATCCTACCAGTAAAGAATTAAGAAAATGGCTTACCGAAAATAAAACATTAACTTACATAATTACCCCCACCCTAGATAATTTAGACGCCCTTCATAGCCACACCCAACACCTAAGAATTAACATAATAAATCTAGTAAAAAATATTCAAGAAAAACCCACCCATAAAGATACTAAAAAAAATGAAATATATCTTAAGCAATGGTTAAATATTAACGAAAAAATACAAAATAAAATTGACCATATAATGGATAACCATCAAGAATTATTTGAAGGAAAAATATCATGGTTACTATCCAAAAATCTTCCTCCCCATATACCCATCTTTATCGCTAATAGTATGTCCGTCAGATATGCCGAATACTTTTGGCAACCAAACCAAAACCCAAGGGAAATCTACTTCAGTCGTGGTGCCAACGGTATAGATGGCACTTTATCCACCGCCCTAGGCATCGCCCAAGAAAAACATCAAGCCGTATTATTAACAGGTGATTTAGCACTACTGCACGATACCAACGGATTTTTGATAAATCAACACCTATCAGGAAGTTTAACCATTATCTTAGTTAACAACCATGGCGGTGGTATCTTTGAAATGCTGCCCATAGCCGAATTTAACAACATCTTTGAAGAATACTTTGCCACTCCCCAAAACATAGATTTTAAACATTTAACACAAACCTATAATGTAAAATATAAACTCATCGAAAACTGGCAAGAATTAATTAACAATATCAAAAATTTATCATCCCAAGGCATCACTCTCCTAGAAATCAAAACTAACCGTAAATATGATTCATGGTGGTTAAAAAATCAATTACCTAACCTAAGTAAAAGTTAAAATATTTTTAAAATTAATGATACAAAATAACGCTCTTTGGATAGAAGGAAATAGTTGTTGTGGTAAAACCACCACGTTAGCTACTCAATTAAAAAAATGGCTCAACACACAAAATGATATTCCCCCTATTAACCCCCCCCTAATACTATCATTTAACAGAGAAAAAAGAATTAATTTACAAGAATTAATTTTCAGTAAAATTGAGACACTAAATTGCACCATAGATATTAAAACTCCTTCAGGATTTATGATCAATGAAGTAGAGTTATTTTTTCCCCTTATTGCACAACAATTGAACATCAAAAGTTTATTTCCCATTCGTTTATACCCCGAAACAGAGCAAGAATTAGCCTCCCAATTGTGGCGTGAATCTATTACCCCCGAGATAATATCTTTATTTGGGAGTGAGTCTATTTTTGTTCGTCGTTTATTAGACTTATTACAACTAGCAGGAATGGCTGGAATTCCCCCCCAAGAAATCTCTAATCGCCTAGAAAAAGGTCAAGTTTTTTTGGTAGATAATATTGATCAAGATTTATGGAAAAAATTTGACCATCTTTTACTACAATGGCGACAATGGTGTTTAGATAAGGGTTTATTAAGTTACGGTATTATTTACGAACTATATTGGCGTTATTTATTACCTAACTCAAAATATCAGCAAACTTTACTAAATAGATATGGTGCAATATTTGCCGATGATTTAGACAATTTTCCAGCTATTATGGGGGACTTATTTAAGTTTTTTTTACACCATGATTATAAATGTATTTTTACCTATAATAATAAAGGAAAAGTACGCTTAGGATTGAATGCAGATCCAGATTATTTAAAAACAATTGCTAACTATTGCCATCAAAAATCCTTAACAGTAAACCCCGCAGAAAACATGGCAAATAACCTAGAATCTTCCCTCCAAAACTTAATAGAAGATAATATCATTGATAGAGATAATTACGAGAATATTTTTTCCATCAAAACTAGAGCAAGGGCAGAATTAATTACCCAAGTAACAACCTTTATCCTCCATCACATTCAGCAAAATAATATCAACCCCGCCGATATAGCCATCATTGCCCCCGGATTAGATGAAGTTGCCCGTTTCAATTTTCTTCATTTCTTTCAAGCTAATAATATCCCTATCGAGCCTTTACAAGAGAAACGCCCCCTTATCGCCTCCCCCCTCGTGCGATCGCAATTAACCCTCCTAGGATTGATATTTAGGGGCAATGGGCGACTAATTGAAAGGGATATGGTAGCCGAGATGTTAACCATCTTATCCCCTCACTCTATCACTCCATGGGGTTTACAACCAGATATTGACCCAGTAAGAGCAGGACTATTAGCCGATTACTGTTATCATATTGATATAGAATCACCACATCTATTACCCATAGACAACATACCATCAGAAAACCCTAAACATTCATCCCTCCAAGGGCGCATCAGTTACAAAACATTCATCGCCTACAACCATATCAGAGATTGGATTAACCAAATAAAACAAGAAATCAAAGAAAAAAAACTATCTCCCCTTGCCGTCATCGATAAAATAAACCAAAAATACTTCAACAACATTCAATCCCTCACTTATATCCAAATCAATAACCTCAGAGAATTTAAACAAACCGCTAACCACTTCTGGCTAGTTAAATCCCGATTAGAGAAAAATATTCCCCCGCACCAATTTCTTACAGAATTTATCATCCTTCTACGTAAAGGCACAATTACCGCTAACCCCCATCCCATGAATCCTTTACTTAAGGGCAAAACAAACAAAGGAATTACCCTCGCTACCATCTATCAATATCGCACCTCTAACCAGAGTCATCGTTGGCAATTTTGGCTTGATGCAAGTTCAAATCTTTGGAGTAAAGGAGGGGCAACAGAGTTATTTGCTTCCTCTCTTTTCCTACGAGGATGGCAACAAAAACCTTCAACTATAGAATATCAAGAAAGTCAAGAAAAACAAAGAATTGATCGAGTTATCCATGACTTATTATCCCGTGCCACAGATAAAATATTTTTGTGTCACAGTGATTTAGATGTTAATGGTAATGAGCAAATGGGTAGTCTTTTAAGTTTAGTTTATCTTGCTCCCTCTGCGGATTTTATTAATCTTAATTAATGAAATTTCCCCCAAAGATACTAAGACATCAATACAAATTTTACCGATCATTTACAAGGTACAATATAAAAGATGAAAGTAGTTATTTAGAGTTATGCCATTAATTAAAGTTCAGTCTTCAGTAAATAGCATCGAAGGAAATCAAATTAAAAATTTATTGACTATTTTATCAAGTAAATTGGCTCAACATTTAGGAAAGCCAGAATCCTATGTCATGACAGCCTTTGAACAAAATATTAATATGACTTTTGCCAGTACATTTGAGCCTGTTTGTTATGTAGAAATAAAAAGTGTAGGCAATATGTCTTCTAGTCAAACTAAAGCCATGAGTCAAGATTTTTGCAATGAAATTAATCAACAATTAGGAGTTGATTTAAATCGGATTTACATTGAATTTGCTGATGCTAAAGGCTCAATGTGGGGCTGGAATGGTTCTACTTTTTAAGTTATAGAATAAGTTCTATTTTCTATTAACAATTAATTTGTTGTGATTTAATTTATTTATAATATTTAATCTCCATTGCATAGGGATTTAGAATATGTATATACTTACTTCACAACAAGTAAAACCCCTACGTCGATTGGATGACTTTGAGAATAAAAGATGGTTTTATATCGATTATGTTCCAATACTAGAAAAGTGAATTATTCAACAATAACAATAAATAATATTAACACTGTTATAATTTTTACTAAATTTTAATAGTTTATTAAAGATAATGGCTTTATTTTATTAACTAGGAACTATGAATTATCGTAGATTTGGTAAAACTAACTTAAATATTTCTATATTCACCTTAGGCTTAATGCGCTGTTGTTACTCAGAAAATCAATTATTTGATACGGTAAATAAAGCCCTTTTCCTTGGGATTAACCATTTTGAAATGGCAAGGGCATATGGCAAAAGTGAAGAATATTTTGGTAATTTTTTACAAACATCTAATGTTAACCGCCAAAATATTATTATTACTACTAAATTAACACCTTCAGAATCTCAAAAAATTAATAAAGCTACCATTCAAAAATCTTTAGATAACTTACAAACCAGTTATATCGACTGTCTCGCTATTCATGGTATTAATACAGAAAAACACTATCAGCAATTATTAGAATCTGATAGTTACATATATAGCTTATTAGAGGCAAAACAAGAAGGTAAAATCAAATATTTAGGTTTTTCAACCCATGGTAATTTAGAGGTAATAAAAAAAACCATCGAAACAGGGCTATTTGACTTTGTTAACCTTCATTATTATTATTTTTTTCAAAGAAATCATCCCATTATCAATCTAGCCCAAGAGAAAGACTTAGGTATATTTATTATCTCTCCCGCTGATAAAGGAGGGATGTTATATCAACCCCCTCAAAAGTTGAAAGATTTGTGTCATCCCTTCACTCCCCTAGAGTTGAACTATCGATTTTTACTTGATAATCCTGCCATTACAACCCTTAGTCTTGGGGCGGCAAATCCTGATGAATTACTAATCCCTTTACAAGTTGCAGAAAAAGACTATCCCCTTACGGCAGATGAGATAAAAACCTTTGATAAGGTGGAACAAAGTCTATCTCACACTTTAGGTCAAGATATTTGCTCTCAATGTTATCAATGTTTACCTTGTCCTGAAAATATTAATATCCCAGAAGTGTTACGTCTTAGAAATTTAGGGGTTGGTTTGGATATGGTCGATTTTGCTCGTTATCGTTATCAAATGTTTGAAAATGCCGGTCATTGGTTTTGGGGAAATAAGGGCAGTAAATGTACTGACTGTGGGGAGTGTTTGCCTAAATGCCCTCAAAATTTATCTATTCCTAATTTATTAAGGGATGCTGATTCTCGTTTTAAGGGTAGTCAGGGAAGACGTTTATGGGAGTAGTCAAATTTTTTTTATTTTTGATAGTTATTGAGCGGTTTTATGGTATGCTTATAATATAATGGGAATCTAAGTGTTAATTTTTAAATTACAAGAGGCACATTATAAAAATAACTACTATAATAATCCCATAATCTAACCAAAAAGTCAATGGCAAAATTTAACTTTAATCTTTTGTAACAAAAAAATATTTCAAAGAAAAAGGGATAGATTTTATTTTTGGTTAATGTATTGAATAATAATTTGAGCTATTTTATGCCGAGCGCCCTTAGCCTTAGAAACAAGGGATAATTCTTGTCTGATAGCCTGTAACTTTTGAGGATGGTAATAGTAATCTAAAATTAAATCACCTATGTCCTCAACTTTTAAATGACCGATTAATTCAGGAACAATTTCTTTTTTTGCCCAGATATTAGGCCAAGCATATAGTTTTTTATTACGCATTGAATAGTTAATTATTAGCCAATTAATTAATTTAGCAAAATTATTTCCCAACCAAGGTAAATTCATTAATAATCCTAAAATCCCATCCCAAGACTTCATCGCATCCAATTGATAGGTAGGAATTACAACAATCATAGGAACATTTAAAGAGGCTAATTGTGCGGTATTAGCCCCCACGGTAGTTAAGCAAATATCGAAGTTTTTTATATCATCATAACAGGGAAAACTGGTAATTAATGTTATGTTTAAATCATTAGATATTTGTAAAAATTGAAAATTATCTAAAGTTGATAATTCAATACTTAAATCAGTAAAATTTTCAACATATTTGTTATTATTTTTATTACCATAACTAGCTAATATTTTTGGAGAAATAGTAGGAGCAACAGGAATACTAAACTTTATATCAGGTTGTTTATGATGTATATAATGGGCGATCGCACTTAAAAAAGGAACACCCTGAGTGAGCTTACTAGCCTTAGAACCGGGTAACAAACCAACACAAAAATCAGAATCAGAATCATTAAGGGGAACATCAGGAACATCCGCCATTAAATCCCCCACCACCGTAACCTTATGATGGAAACGAGGGGAAATTTTCTCTTTAAGAGCAGAATTCATCACCGCAAAATGATCAATCTGACGAAGCCAACGGGCATCCCACTCCCCATAAACCACACTCCTATAACCCAACCTTTTAGCCGCCACCACCGTAAAAAACTGATCACCCCCCAAAAACAAAACCAAACCATCCTTACACCAAGCCCAATTATCCGCCGTCTTGCCCCACAACAAAAAACGCCAAAAGTGATCCGCCGATTGCACCCTATGGATGCCATCACAACCGAGAGCCACATCAGCTTCATTACCTGTGCTATGGGGGCAAGGAGATAAAATCAAAGAAACCCGAACATTCTGAAATCCCTCACCCAAGAGAGATTTAACCTTTTCCACCACCGGTATAACCCAAGTAACAATCTCCCCCGGGCCATTGGATAAAATCAGAATGTCAAAGTTTGTCATAATACTCTTTAATGCGCCACAGTAACCATTTCACGGGGATATAATTTCATTAAATTACGTACCTCCTCCGCATGATAAGAACTACGGGTGAGGGGAGTAGAAACCACCTGTAAAAAACCAATACCCTCCCCATAAACACGCCAACTATCAAACTGAGCAGGGGTAACAAACTCTTTTACTTGTAAATGATGAGAAGAAGGCTGTAAATACTGTCCAATGGTCAAAATATCACAATCTACCCCCCGTAAATCCTGCATTACCTGCTTAACTTCTCCATCGGTTTCCCCTAGACCTACCATAATACCCGATTTAGTATAAACCCTCGGATTTAACTTTCTCGTCTGGGCCAAAAGTTCGAGCGATCGCCCATAATCCCCCTGAGGACGAACCTTGCGATATAATCGAGGTATAGTCTCCGTATTATGATTCAAAACCTCAGGATTAGCACTCAAAATAGTCCCCAAAGCATCCCAATTACCACACAAATCAGGAATCAAAACCTCAATAGTAGTATGGGGAGATAAACGGCGAGTTTCCTCAATACAAGCCACAAATTGACTAGCACCCCCATCAGCTAAATCATCACGATTAACAGAAGTAATCACCACATGATTAAGATTAAGACGTTTAACCGCTTCAGCCAATCTCAAAGGCTCAGTCGAATCCAACTCCTTCGGTGTTTTTTCAAAATCAATATCACAATAAGGACAAGCACGGGTACAAGCAGGCCCCATAATTAAAAAAGTAGCCGTCCCGGCATTGAAACACTCCCCAATATTAGGGCAAGAAGCCTCCTCACAGACAGTATTTAAACTTAAATCCCTGAGAATATCCTTCACGCTACCAACTCTTTGTATTTGAGGAGCTTTCACCCTCAGCCATTCTGGTTTTACACTCACGGTATTTGATGCCATCTTTTAATTGTCGTTTTCTCCCCTTGATCATACCAAAATTATAGAAACCAAAAGACTTATTATTTATCCCATAGTCATAATTAAAACATCAAATCAGGAACTTGATCACCGCCCATAGAGTCAATAATCACAACAGTAATTATAGATTTTTATTAATATAATGTCTCCATTTAACTTATACAAAACAAGTTCAGCCCTACTTTTAAGCCTTACCATGGGTTCTACATCCCTACTACCCCTGACTACAACCTTGGTAAACCCAGCCCCCGTTATGGCTCAAAACAATCAATTTAACGACCTTTCCCCCAATCATTGGGCATCAGAATTTATCGGTGCGTTGGTACAAAGGGGAGTAATTGCAGGATTTCCCGATGGTACTTTTCGCCCAGAATCTCCCGTAACAAGAGCGCAATTTGCCGCTATGGTACAAAGTGCCTTACCTAAAGATAGAATTCGGGGTAGTATTAACTTTAACGATGTCGCTTCTAACTACTGGGCCACTGGTGCCATTAATAATGCTTATCAAATGGGCTTTTTATCGGGTTACCCTGGTAATGTTTTTCGCCCTGAGCAAAATATTCCCCGTGAACAGGTATTGGTATCTTTAGCCAATGGTTTAAATTATTCCCCGAGGAGTAGTGCGGCTAATGTCCTCAGTTTTTTCAATGATGCTAATGCCATTTCTGGCTTTGCTCAATCACCCATTGCCGCCGCCACCGAAAATCAGATTGTCGTTAACTACCCCAATACCAGACAACTCAACCCCACCCGTAATGCTACCCGTGCCGAAGTAGCCGCTTTTATCTATCAAGCCCTACAATCCCAAGGGCAAGTAGCTAGTCTAAACTCCCCTTATATTGTCAATCAAGCACCCGTTGCCACCAATAATCGTATTACAGCAGGAACACAAATTCCTGTTACCTATGAGGCAGAAAAAATTCTTTTAACTCAAAATGAAACCGTACCTCTTACCCTCGTTGTACGACAAGATATAGTTAATGGTAGTGGACAAGTGCTGATTCCCCGTAATAGTGAGATAATGGGCGAATTACGTCCGAGCGGTAATGGAACTCAGTTTTTTGCCCAAACTTTACAGTTATCCAATGGCAGAATGTACAATATTGATGCTTCTTCTCAAATTATTACTGAAACCGAAAGTGTTTCCCGTGGCACTGATGTGGGTAATTTAGTTAAAAATGCCGCCCTAGGTACTGCCGCCGCGGCTGCTATTTCTGGGGTAACGGGCGATCGCACCATAACCACAGGGGAACTACTAATCGGCACCGGAGCAGGAGTTTTAGCCACCCTCATTCCCCAATTCCTAGGCAGAAACAGAGTTGATTTATTAGTAATTCGCCCTGAAACTAATTTAAATATCACCTTTAATCGAGACTTTGCCATCCAATAAAATCACATTGACTAATTAGCAATATCTCAACCTCTATTCGAGAAAGGTTGATAATAGTTCGGCGTTGGTGAATTAAGGTATGATTTCTTGTTAAGGAAGGGAACAGGGAACGGGGAATAGGGAACAGTTATAATATTTAGAAGTCTCAGTTTTTTGTGTAATTCAATAATGCTTCATACTCAAAATCAGCAATGCCAATAGTTCCATTTATTGAACGATAAAATATTAGCCTTGTAATTCATTGCAAGGCGAGTAATGATATATTTTCTTTCTAATTTAGTATCACATTAGACTTGTTGGGAATTAAATATCTGCCTATCTGAAACCCTTATCAGATAAGGACGAAATTTGGCAAAAAACCTATTTCGCAACCACTCTACTAACTACCCTTAGCCGTGTAATTCATTACACGCTGGGGCTACTTGATATGACTAATATTACCATCAAGGAAAATAATTCTCACAACCAGCATTAGGATAATCATTAACATTCAATTCCTCAATGGTTTGACTATCCCCATCCACTCGCCAGAGCTTTCTAATATTAGTGTGAAAAGCCTTCGTTATATCCTTTTCTAAAGAAACAAGGGCAATTAAATCCATAGGGCTATTACTATTATTACGATCCCCCAAACAATTATCAAATAAAGTTTCGTCAGGCTCTAACGCCGGCATAACCACCACATCCGTCACCTGATTAATCGGGATAGCCGAACCAGGAGAGCGCTCTAAATATCGAATGAACTTTTCTAACACCAAAATTCCCCCAAAGTTACTTCCCAAGGGGGAAGGATTCAACCAAGAAAGAGAATATTGACACTTAGAATCAAGACATCGCCCAAACTTATTCCAAAACGGAGTATATATATCTTCCCCACGGACATATACATCCCTTCTAAATTGTTGATAGTAAAGATATTCAGCTAATAAACTAGCTTTGTAAGTATTTTCTAAATCATTATTGTTAAAATACCAGTGAGAAGCCCGTCGTAAATCATCCATCGCCCCCTCAAAGTCTTCTTGGGAGGTTTTGAATAAACCTTGATCAAAAAAAGGATTATCCATTTGAGCTTGTGTCGAAGACGATGTAGCACAAGACATAAACCCGAACATTGATAATAAAAACAACAATTTGAAGGCTAATCTTTTCACTGAGAAATCAGCCATATTAAAACTATTAAACAAATTTTCAACCATTTTCGCCATAGTCATTACTCTCCTCACAAAGTTAAAAATAAAAAGTTGATAGTATGCAAAGTGGGTGATAAAATTTAGCCATTATGGCAATTACCTGATCAACCAACATGACAGACTGGTCTTCATTACTACAACAACTTCTCGCCCAAGAATCCTTAACTCAAAGTCAAGCCGCAAATCTCATGGAAGGATGGTTAAAAGAGGAAATTAGTCTGGCCCTCTCAGGAGCGATTTTAGCCGCTCTACAAGCTAAAGGAGTTTCAGGAACAGAGTTAGCAGGAATGGCACAAGTCTTAAAATCTCAATCATTACAATCAGAACTTCTTAATCATTCTACCCCCGTTATTGATACCTGTGGCACAGGGGGCGATGGTTCATCTACTTTTAATATCTCTACCGCCGTGGCCTTTGTGGCAGCAGCCGCAGGAGTCAAGGTAGCCAAACATGGTAATCGTTCAGCGTCTAGTAAAGTGGGTTCTGCCGATGTTTTAGAATATCTTGGCGTCAAACTCAACGGAGACATTACAGAATATAAACAAGCCCTCGACGAAGTCGGTATCACCTTTCTTTTTGCCCCCGGATGGCATCCTGCCATGAAGGCTGTAGCCCCTATTCGTAAAGAATTAAAAATCAGAACCATATTCAATTTGTTAGGCCCTCTAGTTAATCCTATGGCGCCCACAGGGCAAATTATTGGGGTATATGCACCCACATTCATTGAACCCATGGCACAAGCCCTGAACATTTTGGGAGTACAAAGGGCGATCGCCCTTCACGGCAGAGAAAAACTAGATGAAGCAGGACTCGGAGATCTCACCGACATGGCCATCATTGACCATGGCAAAATAAATAAAACCACCATTAATCCCCAAGAATTAGGTTTAACCCCGGCCCCCCTCACCCATTTAAAAGGAGGAGATGTGCAAGAAAATGCCCACATTTTAACTCAAGTATTACAAGGAAAAGGAACTCAAGCCCAAACCGATGCAGTCATCCTCAACGCCTCCCTTGCCCTACAAATAGGAGAAATTACACCCCTAGGGGATTATGCCACAGCCATTGAAAAAGCAAGGAATATTATTGAAAGTGGTGCGCCCTGGGACAAATTACAAGAATTAGTTAACTTTTTTGCCCAAAGGTAAAATTATCTACCCATACCATTCAAAAAGATAAATACTATAGGTTAAGTTATAATTTTTGTGAGCATTGGTACAGCCATTAGTCCTCACAAATTGAAATATTTATGTAGCCTTTATTTGTACTAAAAAAATAGTATTTATTTTTTAAACCACAGCAAAATAAACCTAAAATAAAAATGAATGAATCAGATCTTAACCTTGCTAAATACTTAATCGAGTCATCAGGAATCAAAAAAAATCAGAATAATAACTCCCATCAAAAAACCAAGGCTCAAAACCCCTCCCCAGAAAGTAATATGAACTCACGTCAAATTATGCCTAGTAATGTCGCTCAAATAAAAGTTATCGGCGTAGGTGGGGGAGGTTGTAACGCCGTCAATCGCATGATTCAAAGCAACGTCTCAGGGGTAGAATTTTGGCAAATCAACACCGATGCCCAAGCCCTTACCGAATCCATGGCCACCTCCTGTCTTCAAATAGGACAAAAACTCACCCGAGGGCTAGGCGCAGGGGGTAACCCTTCCATTGGACAAAAAGCCGCCGAAGAATCTCGAGAAGAAATAGCCAAAGCTTTAGAAAATACTGATTTAGTCTTTATTACCGCAGGAATGGGAGGAGGCACAGGCACAGGAGCCGCCCCTATTGTTGCCGAGGTTGCCAAGGAAATGGGTTGCCTTACCGTGGGGGTAGTTACTCGCCCTTTTACCTTTGAAGGTAGAAGACGCACCACCCAAGCCGATGATGGCATTAGTGCCTTACAAAGTCGGGTAGATACCCTAATCGTTATTCCCAACAACAAACTTTTATCGGTTATCCCTTCCGACACCCCTTTACAAGAATCTTTCCGTATTGCCGATGATATTCTCCGTCAGGGGGTACAAGGTATTTCTGATATTATAACTATCCCTGGTTTAGTTAACGTTGATTTTGCTGATGTGAGAGCCGTTATGGCCGATGCAGGTTCAGCCCTTATGGGTATTGGTATTGGTTCGGGGAAATCTCGCGCCAAAGAAAGCGCCGTAGCTGCTATTTCTTCTCCCCTTATCGAATCTTCCATTCAGGGGGCAAAGGGAGTTGTTTTAAATATCACTGGGGGCAATGATTTAACTCTCCATGAAGTTAATACCGTGGCCGAAACTATTTATGATATTGTTGATCCCAATGCTAATATCATTTTTGGTGCAGTGATAGACGAGAGTATGCAGGGAGAAATTCGCATTACGGTAATTGCCACAGGATTTTCTGGGGAAAGTAGTGGAGATGATTCTTTACAAAATATTATCTCTCCCCCTAGCCCTAGTTTGCCCCTTACTTCCCCTAGTGAAGAAAATGAGGAGGAAAAGCCCGTTAATGCTGAATCGGAAAGTAACCCCCTTGCAGGGTTAGATATTCCTGAGTTTTTACAGCGTCGTCGTTTTCCTCGCCGTTAGTTACCTATGGATAATTGACAATGGACAATGGACAATGAGATACTACTTAATTCTTGTCTGTTGTCTTTTTCTTTGCCATGGTTGAAATTGATTTTAAATACTATATGGATTAAATTATCATGGCATTTTTGAGAGTTTAATTTAATTTATATTTATTGTATCAAAAAAGATTCAGACTATTTTTTAATGTTAATTTTTTTAGTGAATGTTTTTATTTTTTTATGAATATTAAAGAGTATGTACAGTTAACAAAACAAACGGCTATTTATCCTCCTGATACTTTTTTGGAGTATTTAACTTTGGGTTTAGCTTCTGAGGCTGGGGAAGTTAGTGGGGTGGTAAAAAAATATATTAGAAAGGATTTTTCTATGGAAAATGCCCAAGAAAAATTGACCAAAGAATTAGGGGATGTTTTATGGTATTGGGCAAGATTATGTGATGAATTGGGTTTAAACCCTGAAGAAGTAATGGAAGCTAATATTAATAAACTACTTAAAAGAAAAGAAAATCAAACTTTACAAGGAGATGGAGATGACCGATAATTTACAGTTATTAGATCCTCGTTTTGCGGTGACGGTTTTAGGTAAAAGCGATCGCCCTAATTTGCTTTGTTATTTAGCAATGCACCAAGATTATAGCGAAAGTTTTGTGGCGGAGGAATACGAAAAATTAGCTAGTTATTCTGAGGCGGAATTAGGAAGAAGAATTGTCCGCAATTGTGTTAATAAAATGCACTGGGGTATCATTGAACATCCTAGTATTACTTTTAATGTGATTAATTTTCCCCATTCTGTGATGGTACAAGCGCGCACCCATCGGGTAGGAGTAAGTTTTGATTGTCAGTCTCAGCGCTACACCAGTCAGCGCATCTTAACCCTAGCAAACAAAATTGAGCAGTTAGAAGCTCAATCCGCTGATTTTGATACCATTGCCCATGAGATTGAAACCCTCTTTTATTTTCGTGCCATTGGTCATTATTTTGATCGGGAGGGTAATAAATATTTTTACTCTCAAGATACCCGTAATAAGGATATTGTTTTTACTAAAAGTGCGATCGCATATTACGCCGAAAAAATAAATAATGATGGTTATGCCCCAGAACATGCTAGGGATATATTAACCCAAAATATCCGTCAACATTTCGTTGTGTCCTTTAATGCTCGTAGTTTACTGCATTTTTGCGACCTTCGATTACCTAAGGATGCCCAATCGGAAATCCGAGACTTGGCAACCCTATTTCTATATCACTTTGAGCAATGGATGCCTGAAGTTGCCCAAGTATATAAGAAAAAGAGGCTAGGTAAAAACTTACTAGCCCCTTAATCATCTTCTATGGCGGGAGGCGGATTTGAACCACCGACCTTCGGGTTATGAGCCCGACGAGCTACCTGACTGCTCTATCCCGCGTCATCACTCTTACGAGTATAACAAACTTTTTTAGATTATGCAAGGGGATAATCTAAAGGTTAACTTGCAAAAGCATCCCTGAGCTAAATTAAGTTCAATTTGGGTAATAATTGTAACCATGCTACTTCTGTAAAGGTTTTAGGTGACTGGTTGCAGGTTGGAGGTATTAAGGTAATGAGGGGTGATGGAGAGTGCAGGGGATGGGGAGTGCAGGGAATGGGGAGTGCAGGATAAAATAGTTAAATTATTCATTGTCAATTGTCAATTGTCAATTATTCACGCCTTTAAAGACTATACATTTTATTCCGAACTCAAGTTAAATTATTTTTCTGCTGAAATGTTCTCAACTCTCAAAAAGATACCTAATATTTGGCAAGTCAGAATCATATTAACCATAGGGGTTTTTGCTGTGTCAACGGCAGCCATTTTTGTCAGACTTTGTCAACAGGAAATGGGGATATTTAGCGATGTGGGTTTTAGTGTTTTTATTGCTTCTTCTCGTTTACTGATTACGGCGATTATTTTTACTCCTACCTATGGTAATTTACGATATATTAGGGCGGATTTTCGTGCTATTTTGATGGCGGTGGGAGCGGGAATATGTCTTGCCCTCCATTTTGCCACTTGGATAACTTCCCTTAGTTTTACTTCGGTGGCGGCTTCGGTGACAATTGTGACGACAAATCCTCTTTGGGTAAGTTTGTTGTCTTGGTGGTTATGGGGGATTAAATTAAAGTGGCGTAATTGGTTGGGCATTTCCATTGCCCTTGGGGGTAGTATAATTATCGCCTTGGGTGGTAATGGTGGGGATATTGGGGGCAATAATCCTCTTTTGGGGGCATTTCTTGCCCTTTTGGGCAGTTGGTTTGCTAGTGGTTATATTCTTTTGGGTAATCAGGCACAACAACGGGGATTGAAAATTGGGGAATATGTGGCGATCGCCTATTTAACCTCTGCCCTTTGCTTACTGCCTTTACCATTCATTTTTGGCACAGGATATGCAGGTTATCCTACCTCAGTGTATATCTATTTGGTGTTAATGGCGATCGTTTCTCAAGTAATTGGACATACCAGCTTTAATTGGTCTTTGCGTCATCTCAGCCCTACCACTGTATCATTAGTTATTTTATTAGAGCCTGTGGGTTCAACTTTTTTGGCGTTTTTACTATTTCAAGAAATACCACCGACGACGGTTTTAATAGGGGCAATTATTTTATTAACAGGGGTAATCGTATCAGAATATAAATCTTAAACTAAGAAAAATAGTATATCAAATTAGGAAAATTAGTTATAAATAGAAAGAATAACCTATCGATTCTCTAGCATCTATCCCGATGACTGATATTATTATCAAGTTATAATTATTAAGAGAGTTTTTTACCCTTTAATTTTTTATTATTAACCTATATAAATGACTTTGAAGGCAATTTTATTCGATTTTAGTGGAGTTATCATTAATGATGAAAATATTCATCGTCAGTTAGTTAATGATATATTGATAGGTGAAAATTTAAGACCTTCAGGGGAAGATTATAATAATTTGTGTTTTGGTAGGTGCGATCGATTTTGCATCAAAGATATACTAGAAAGAAAAGGTCGTGTAGTTAGTAAAGATTATTTAAATAGACTATCCATTAAAAAAGCCCAAGATTATCGTTTTATGATAGAGGGAATGGACAAACTTCCCCTCTATGAAGCTGTTATCGGTTTTCTTCGTCAGATGCCTGAAAAATGTCTTCATACAGCCTTAGTTACAGGGGCTTCTAGGGAAGAAGTGGAATTTATCCTTGATAAAGCCAAGATTAAACAATATTTTGATGTTATCGTCACAGGGGAAGATGTTAAAGCCCGTCAACCCCATCCCGATGCTTATCTTTTGGCCGTCGAAAAATTAAACCAGAAATATCCTGAATTACAAATAACATCTCAAAACTGTTTAGTCATCGAAGATACCCCCGCAGGAATTGAGGGCGCTAAAAATGCTCAAATGCAAGTGGTGGGCATTACCCATACTTATCCGTTTCATTTACTCCATCGCAAGGCTGATTGGTGTGTCGATTATTTAGCAGAATTAGATTTAGATTTGGTTAATCAAGTATTAGCACGGGATTAATTTTTGATCTATACTATTAGATGTTCAAATTTTGGGGCATTAGCTCATTTGGTAGAGTGCTGCGATCGCACCGCAGAGGTGAGGGGTTCAAATCCCCTATGCTCCATTTTTTCTTAGGATTAAATAATTTTTATTTTGGTATCCAGAATTTTTCCATTGATTAAAAAAGTATGTTATGCCAAAATTTCCTTAAGCTGATGTTGTTGCCAGAGGGTTTGATATAATCCTTTCTGGTTAAATAACTCTAAATGAGTTCCTGTTTGTACGATTTTACCCCTATCCATAACAAAGATGCGATCGGCATTTTGTACCGCCGCTAGTTGGTGGGTGATAAAAATAACAGTTTTACCTTCCTCCTGTCTCAAATTTTCGAGGATTTGGGTGGCGGTTTTATTATCAACGCTAGAGAGGGCATCATCAAGGATTAATATTTTGGACTCGGCAAATAATGCCCTAGCTAATGAACTTCTTTGCCTTTGCCCCCCTGAAAGAGTGATTCCCCTTTCTCCGACTAGGGTTTGGTATTGTTTGGGGAAAGTGATGATTTCGGGGTGAATTTGGGCTTGTTTGGCGGCGTATTCCACCTCGGTTATTTCTCCCATGGGGTTACTGTAGGAGATATTATCTTGAATAGTGCTAGAAAATAGGAAACTTTCTTGGGGTACATAGGCGATCGCCCTGCGCAAATCGGCTAAACTAATCTTAGTAATATCAACCCCATCGATAAATAATTGCCCCGCGTCGATTTCCAATAAACGGGGAATGGCATTGGCAAGGGTAGATTTTCCCGAACCAATTAAGCCAACAATGGCGATGGTTTCCCCGCCACGAATTTTAAAATTAAGACTATCTAAAGCTGAAAAATTAGCATCGGGATAAGTATAGGTAAGATTAACCGCTTCAATATCTCCTCTCATGGTTTCGGCATCCATGGAAACCGCATCCGCATCATCTTGGATTTTTGATTCTACATTCAAAATAGCTTCTAAACGTTCAATGCTTACTTCCCCTCTTTGGTAGGTGGTAATGGTGAAACCAAGGAGGGCGGTGGGAAATACTAATCTTTCTACATAGATAATCAAAGCGATAAAGTCACCGACGGTGATTAATCCTGCGTTAATGTCGCTAGTACCAAACCAAAGTAAAATTAACAGACTGACACTGGCGATGCCTTGAATGACGGGAAATAAGATATTTCTAGTTCTGGCTAACCCTAAATTTGCCTTAAGCAGATTACGATTTTTTTCCGCAAAAGCCCTTCTTTCATTTTCCTCTTGGGCATAGATTTTTATCAAGGCAATACCGCTCATATCCTCTTGGATTAGTTCGCTAATGTCTGATAAACTTTCCTGTACGTGGAGTTGTTCTTGGGCTAGTTTACGGCTAAATAATTGTACCGTGATTAACATTAAAGGATAAACTGCGATCGCCATTAGAGTCAACTTGACATTAATCAACAACATCGCAGGTAAAGTCAAACCATAGGCAAACACAGTATTAACCAAACTCAAAATAGCAAACCCCACCAAACGACGAATATTATCCACATCGCTGGTGGCACGGTTAATTAAATCTCCCGATGTATTGGTACTAAAATAAGAAGGCTCTAATTTCAACAGATGCTCAAAAATTTTCTGTTTGAGATCAAATTCTACCTGTCTGCCAATGCCAAATATCATCATGCGCGACAACATCCTAATGCCCCACATCACACAAGCTAACACCATTAAAATGGTGACATAACCCATCAATTGTTCAAAGGTAAAGCCTTCTTGTAAATCATCAAAAATATTGCGAATTAACCAAGGAATCGCTACCCCGATTATATTCACTGCAAAAAGGGCAAATATACCCCAATACATCATTTTATTGTAGGGTTTGAGATAAGAATATAAAATTTTCAGTCTGGGGTTTGCCATTATAAACGAACGATAACGATGTAAAGAGTTATTAATATACTATAACATTCTAGGGAACAGGGAATGGGGAGTAGGGGAGGTGAGGAGTAAGCGAGATGAGCGATTATCAATTATTCATAAAATACCCTGAATTCGGGATAACATTTTTAGCCTTTTAAAAGTGTAAACGATGAACAATTAACAATTACTACTGTAACCTGTAATCTAAACATACTAACAGCTATTATCCTGAACTCAGGTTAAATATTAATCAATTGAGCAATGATAGGAGGCACGGGAAAAAGAATGAAAATAAGTAACAACAAAGACATCAAACCCAGAAAATCTCGAGTATTATCCAATTCTGTCACATCATTGAGCGCTGGTTGATCGGCAATGGGCATAAAAATTAAAATGATTGCCCACAAAAGAAATTCAGGACGAATAAAAGCCAACAAAATTACCAATAAACGGGCAATTTGCCCAATGGCAACGGCTTTGCCTTGCCCAAACATAGCATGGACGATATGCCCCCCGTCTAGTTGCCCCACGGGCATCAAATTAAGGGCGGTAATAATTAAACCGATATATCCTGCCACGGCGGCGGGATGTAAAGCTATGGCATCTCCTGCGCCTAATTGAGAGCCAAAAATTATTTTACTAATTACGGCAAAAATGAGAGAAAAGCGGGGATCTAGGGCGTTAAAGTCCAACATACTAGCGTTTTCGGCCATGGGTACGACCCTAGAGAAAATTAGACCCCAAACTAATACAGGAATGGTAACTAAAAAACCGCCCACTGGCCCGGCTAGGGCCACATCAAATACGGCTTTGCGGTGGGGCATGGGGGATTTAATGGAGATAAAAGCTCCAAAAGTACCGAGGAAGAAAGGGAGGGGGATAAAATAGGGTAGGGTGGTTTTGATGCGATGGAAAACGGCAAACAGGTAATGGCTTAATTCGTGAATTCCTAAAATGCCGAGTAAACAAAGGCTGTAGGGTAATCCTTGTAATACTAAACTAAAGTCTCTTTCTAATTCTTCTACACTTACGCCACTGATTTCGGCGCCGATGATGGTGGTAGTAATTAAGGTTAGCAGTAAAAGGGCGATCGCCGTTAGGGGTTTAGTTAATTTTTCGGGGGCTTGTTTAGCTTTATTTTCCTCAGAATAAGGATTAGGCACTAGGGCAAAAAAGGGTTTTCCCTGCATGGTTTCTTGGAAAACTACCAAAAATCGATCATTAAATACCCTTTCTAAGTTCTTTTTTACTGTAGGATAGGCTTTTTCTGGTTCGGTGCGTAATTTTCCTACACAGACGATGGCTTGGGGGAGATAATCAATTTTTTGTAGATAATACACCCCCCAAGGAAAACAATCTTTAAGGGCTTTTTCTTCTTCGGCATTAATGGGGCGGGGTAAATCTTTTTTGTAACCCATGGGTATATTCTCAGGATTTAAATCTGGTAAATCTGGTTTTGTCATAGGGTTGAGGGGGAGTTTTGAGTCTATCTTTTTTTCTTCTTTTTGTTTTGGTTTTCCTTTCTGAATTAACCAAATATAAATAATCGGGGAAATAATTAACGGTATGTAAATTAATGGGGCGGGGGGGTTACTTCCTTCAGGGAAAAATAATTCCCATATTAACCATACAAAACTAGGAATCATTAAGGCTAACCATAACAACCAAGGGGGAGTATTTGTTATCTTGGTTACGGTGCGATCGATGACAAAGTAAATAAAAATACTTAATATTAGAAAAAGAACAATTGATTCCATTTTTGACCTACAATAACGAGTCTATCCTGATTGCTTGGGATACCTCTATATAAATACTACATGGCATTGACAATCACCACATCCAGAGGACTATTTAACCAATAAAAATGACCCCTACTCCTAATTCTACAGAAAAAGATCAGCAAACGACTAAAATAACAACCCCCAAAGCTCCTAAATTAATTTTAGAAAATATCTGGGCTTTCCCCCCCAATCGAGAAATTTTGGGAGGCACATCCTATTTGATAACTCACCCCTCGGGAAATATTCTCATCGATTCTCCCCCTTGGCATCCCCACAACGTTGAATTTTTACAACAACAAGGGGGGGTTAAATATCTTTTCATTACCAATCGAGATGGAATTAGTAAACATATTGCTAAAATTAAACAAGAGTTTAGCTGTCAGTTAATTTCCCAAGAACAAGAGGTTTATTTATTACCAAACCTTGATGCTATTTCTTTTGAGGATGAATATTCATTAACAGATTATTGTCAGTTAATTTGGACATCTGGCTATTCTCCTGGTTCATCCTGTTTATACTATAAAAGTAATGGAGGAGTATTATTTTCAGGGAGACATCTTTTACCCACAAAAGATGGTAAAGTCGCCCCTTTGAAATTGAAAAAAACTTTTCACTGGCGTAGGCAACAACGTAACGCCACAACCATTCTTGAAAAAGTGCAACCTCTAAGCTATGTTTGTCCGGGGGCTAGTACGGGTTATTTAAGGGGAAGGGGTTATGTCGCTATTTAGGACTATGGATTAGTTTTGTCGATATTCAAGGATATTTATTTCCCTGTAAGTATGGTGTTTTATACCCATTAATCCTATAGTATTTAAGTATATAATTAATAATCTATTTAATTTAAAACTTAACCTCAAATAGTTGATATAAACTTTGAGCAGTATAGTTATTATTATCATCAAGGTTTATTTTAGATAGAAAAATATTGAATTACTTTTATGTATTTTTACCATATTTATGGTTGGATAAATATATCTGATCTAAATCAAGAAAATTATCGGCTATAAAATTTTGTCAAAGTAACTTCAATTATAATTTAACTTAACTATTAGTTTAACAATTAGGGTAAAATAAAATTAGAGTGCTTTTCAATAGATTGATATTTAGAAAATAAATGCAACTTTTTGAGCAGAAAAAAGATAAGGATAAGCAACAGGAGTCAAGCTCAGTGAAAGACGAGGAAGGCTCTGCACAATTAGTCAATAAAAATGGGTTTATTAGTGTCTTAAAAAACCTTAATTTTTTAAAATTATGGCTAGGTCAGGTATTTTCACAATTAGCAGATAAAATATATCTAGTTTTGATGATTGCAATTATTAGTAATGATTTTCATCGAGACGGGGAAACCATTAGCAGTTGGGTATCAGCGATCATGATTGCCTTTACTATCCCTGCAATTTTATTTGGTTCATTGGCTGGAGTATATGTAGATCGTTGGTCAAAAAAACTGGTTTTAGTGATCTCTAATTTGGGTCGAGGATTATTAGTTTTTACCATTCCTTTTTTTATTGACCAAGAAGGTTTGAGGGGCGGTTGGTTTAATTTACCTTGGAAATTTTGGTTATTATTATTAATCACTTTTCTTGTTTCTACTTTAACGCAATTTTTTGCCCCGGCCGAACAATCTTCTATTCCCCTGATTGTTAGAAAAAACAATTTATTAGCGGCTAATTCTCTTTATACTACTACCATGATGGTAATGTTAATTATTGGTTTTGCCATTGGTAATCCGTTATTGGAGTTGGTAAGTGCTTGGGGTAATAGTTTTTCTTTTAGTTATGGAAGGGAATTATTGGTAGGGGGTGGATATACCCTCGCTGGTTTAATTCTCATTGTAGTGAATACTAAGGAAAGGGAACAAGATAGACAAACCCAAGAAAATCATGTTTTTGAAGATATAAAGGATGGTTTGATTTATTTACAAAAAAATCATCGGGTGCGTAATGCTTTATTCCAATTAATTATTCTTTTTTCTATTTTTGCTGCTTTGGCAGTATTGGCGGTGAGTGTGGCGGAGAAAATTCCGGGTATTGAAGCCGAGGAGTTTGGTTATTTATTAGCTGCGGCAGGGGTTGGTATTGCTATGGGGGCGGCTTTTGTTACTCAACAGGGTAAGTTTATCAGTCATGGAAAACTTAGTTTTTATGGCTCGATGGGAATGGCGATCGCCCTTATGGGGTTATCATTTTCTACAGGTAATCTAGCCATCGCCTTGTTAATGATAGCCATAGTGGGAGGATTTGCAGCCCTCGTGGGAGTGCCGATGCAAACCACCATTCAAGCGGAAACCCCCCCCGACATGAGAGGTAAGGTATTTGGTTTACAAAATAATGCGGTTAACATTGCCCTTTCTTTACCCTTAGCATTGGCAGGGGTAGCCGAAACATGGTTAGGATTACAAGGAGTATTAGCTATTTTGGCTTTATCTTCGGTGGGGGGCGGAATCCTAACATCTCTATTAACCCTCAAAAAATAATCAGCCCAAACAGTGGTTATCGGGAACTAAAATTAAGCAAATCAATCATAAATAACAATTGGGGCATTACCTTCTCTAATATCGCCATCGCCAGTTTAAATAAATAATCAGAGATGGAAATTATGGTTATTAGACCATAAAAAATTGTATTGTCATTTTCACTATTACCAACAAAATATTATTTATATATATCATCAACTATGATTAATCAAGTTAACCATCTATCTACAATTAAATTATCAAGCACTAAAATTATCCTTACCTTGGGTTTAAGTACCTTAGGAATTGTCACAGGATTAACCCCAGAATATAACTTTCAGTCTAATGCTATCACCATCAATAATCAAGCCTTTGCTCAAAACTTTTCCGATGCCGAATTAACTAGATATGCCCAAGCGGCGGTGGAAATTGAGAGGTTAAGACGTTCTACCTTTGCTAACATTGAAGCTATTGTCGGAGAAGAAAGAAGCAGTCAATTAGCTTGTCATCAACAAAATTCTATTAATGAGTTACCTAGTAATGCTCGTAGTTTGATGAATGATTTTTGTCAAAATTCCGAAGCCATTGTTAGACGTAATGGATTAAGTATGAATCAATTTAATCAAATTACCCAACAAGTTAGACAAAATGATGCTTTGAGGAGTAGATTAAGGGATATTACCCGTCAATTATAAATTAAGATGGGGTCATTGAAACTATTTGTCCTTTGGTTTAGGTAATTGATTGTAGTAATTATCTTTGGCGGAGGCTTTTTTGCTTTTGAATAAACCTGTAATTAAACTCCAACTCCTAAAGCCTAATTGACGACTGATGCGAGTTACCCCCGTGACGACTTCAGCATCTTGATTAACATTTAATTTTTCTTCTAATAATTCTTTTAATTTTGTACTGGTGAGGGGGCGATTTAAAACCCCCTTTTCCCCCAATGAAATTGAGCCTGTTTCCTCGGAAACCACCACACAAACACAGTTTTCCACTAATTCAGTGATGCCCATAGCGGCACGATGACGAGTGCCTAATCTTTTGGAGGCACTTTTTTCGGATAGGGGTAGGATAACACTTGCAGAGACTATTTCTGAACCTCGGATAAAAACTGCGCCATCATGTAGGAGGGTTTTAGTTTGGAAGATAGTTTGTAATAATTCTTTGGTAATTTCGGCATTTAGTTGCACTCCTGGGCTTAGAAATACCCTTTCTTCTACGGTGTTAAAGGTTTCGATGATAATTAATGCACCCGTGCGGTTTTGGGATAATTCTTTGACGGCTTCGACGATTTCATCGATGATGGTATCTCCTTTAGGGATGATGTTATCGGATTGCCATAATAGTTTGATTTCTCCTTTACCTAGTTGCTCTAAAAAACGTCTAAAATCTGATTGAAATACTACCCCCATGGATAGGGAACAAATTAGGATTAATTGTTCTAAAAAAAAGCTGATTATTGTTAGTTGTAGGAGGCGATCGCACGTTAGATAAATAAGAATTAAAAACAATAAACCCCTTACCATTCTTTGGGCTCGACGCTCTTTAACAAGACTTATAATTAGATAAAAAAAGACACTAACTAAGCCTAGATCGAGAAAAAATAGCAAAAAAAATTTTAAATTGTCAGGAAAAAAACCCGACCAAAACATTCAATTATAACCCGTTTTATATGTTGTTTACTAAAAGCTAATAACTACAAATTTATTCTAAAACAACAACTAGCAAGATGCCATAAAATTATGAAACAACTATTTATAGAGAAATATAGTTACCATCAAATTTAGGAGATAAAGGGGGTAAGATTGCCATATTTTTCTTGGTAAAACACCATGATTTTTTACTACCACCCTTTCCCCATGGATTGATAAATGATGACTTAATATCCCATTGCCCACAAGGGGTAAAAACCCCCTGCCCCATAACCAATAAGATAAAATCAATGTAACCCTATACCAAACGACTAGGCAACAAATCTTGTTTTACCAAATCATCATAGGTTTCACGGCGGATAATTAAATTTGCCTCTCCTTCATTAACTAAAACAGCGGCAGGACGTGCTAGACGGTTGTAGTTAGAAGCCATACTATAGTTATAAGCCCCTGTTGCTAATACTACCAGAATATCACCCTCTTTTGTCTCAGGAAGGGCGACATTTTTTACTAAAATATCTCCTGATTCGCAATGTTTTCCCGCAACCGTTACGGTTTCGGTATTTGGGCTTGTCATTTTGTTAGCAATCACCACTTCATAAAGGGATTGATAAGTAATTGGGCGAGGATTATCCGACATTCCCCCATCTACTGAAATATAAGTTCTTACATCGGGTATTACCTTTCTTCCCCCCACGGTATAAGCCGTTACGGTACTACTACCGACCATGGAGCGGCCCGGTTCGGAAATCAATTTTGGTAGGGGTATATCGCGCTCCTGACAGGCTTTGACGACGGATTTACAAACAGTCTCTACCCATTGTTCAATGCTGGGGGGATCATCGGATTCAGTATAACGAATACCTAAGCCACCGCCAACATTTAATTCTGCCATGGGTAAACCATAATCGAGGGCTTTTTTATACCAGTCGGCTAAGACTCCTGCTAAGTCGTGGTGGGGTTGAAGTTCAAAAATTTGTGAGCCGATGTGGGCGTGTAAGCCAATACAATTAATAAATTCTTGCTCTTTGGCAAAGGTAAAAACCCCTTCTAGTTGGTTAGCATCAAAGCCAAATTTACTGTCAATGCTTCCTGTGCGGATATATTCATGGGTATGACATTCAATGCCGGGGGTGAGGCGCACGAGAATGGAAACGGGGGTTTGTTTTTGGGCGGATAATTTGGCGAGGTTTTCTAATTCTAGCCAGTTATCTACCATAATTTTACATTGACTATCGATGGCTAATTCTAGTTCGGCAATGGATTTATTGTTACCGTGGAGGTAGATTTTATCTTGAATATATTCTTGACCTAAGTTGCTCATCTCGAGGGCTTTTGTGGTAGTATATAATTCGCCTCCAGAAACCACATCAAAGCCTATTTCTTCGGTGGCTAGGATAGATGCGATCGCCATACAACACCAAGCCTTGGAGGCATAGATAACTTGGGATTGCCCTGGGTAATATTTTCTAAAGGCATCTCGGTATTGACGGGCGCTAGTACGTAAAGTTTGCTCATCAACAATATACAAAGAAGTACCAAATTTTTTAACTAAATCAACCACATCACAACCACCAATTTCCAAATGATTTTGATCGTTTATTTTTGCTGTTAAGGGTAAAAGCTGTTGATTTGGAGATAAACTAGAGTCAAATTCTTTAATAAACTTTTCGGAGCTATTTTTTTCGGTAACTAACATTTATATTTTCACTAATATATAAAAATGAATATAGATGACTTAATTTTGTTACTAAATCACCTTTTTGAACGGTCATTTTCCTAATAATTAATTTTATCAGGAGTCATCAAAACTATTTTAAGTTTAAAGATAAAGGTAAATATAATTCTAACTCGACTTTGAAACAATGGGAAGAATTATCTTAACCATAGTTTCTTGCTGGTAAATACTATTTATTATTAAACTACCGCCATAGATTTCTAACATTTTTTGGGCAATGGCAACCCCTAAACCGCTTCCCTGTTGCTCATATTTTGCTCGTTGAAACTGCATATATGCGCCTATGCGTTGAATTTCTTCCTGTGTCATTCCTTTACCCTGATTAAAAATAGAAATTTCTAACCAATTGTCATTTTGTTTTTGACAACTAATTCTCACCATATCCTTAGGCTGGGAATATTTAAAAGCATTATCAAGTAATTCACGACATATTTTATCTAAATTATTTTCGGCAATTGCCACCATCTCATCGTCAATTTGCAGGGATAAATCCGATTGACGGTGATATTGTTGCGATATTTCTTGGCTTAGGGAAACTAGAATATTAAAGATACTACATTGAGAAGTTTTTGATTGTCTAATGTGTTCAATTTTTTGATTATCTTGACTAATTAATTCTAATTCGGCATACAGTAAAAAATTCTGCATTAAATGGGTTAGCCTCTTACTACTTTCTAAAATTAAATCAGCAATTTCTTTCAATTCTTCTTGACTCAAATTATCTGCATAATCTTTGAGCAGTTGAGCCGAACTATTGATACCATTAAGGGGAGTATTAATTTCATGGGGTAGGGCAAAACTAATGTTGTGTCTTAACTCTGTTAATCTTGTGGAGGATTGTTTTTTGAGTCGGGCTGTTTTTTCTAGGCGAGTGTTAATGGCTTTGAGAAGACTATCAATGGTAAAGGGTTTAAATAGATAATCATCCGCACCTAATTCCATCCCTTTTCGCATATTACGGGTGTCTGAGTTACCTGTTAAAAAAATAAAGGGAATAGAGGAAAACTTTTCTTGGCTTTGTAATGTTTCTAGTAATTCATACCCTGTCATGGTGGGCATGGAGACATCACATAATATTAAATCAAGGCTATTTTTTTTTATTAACTGTAACCCTTGTTTACCGTTACTGGCTGTAATGACTTGAAAATCGAGGGTAGTTAGAATTTCTCTGATGCTATCTCTGATACTAACATCATCATCAATTACTAATATTGTGGTCATGATAGAAGGGTTTTAAATTCATAAAAATCTGAATAAATAATTAGTCGGTTTAATTTTTAGTTTAGTTTGGCAATAGGGAATGGGCAATAGTAATAATACTTTTAATACTATACATTTACTGTAATTTAATAATGTTTCATATTCAAAATCAGCAATGCCTTATATTTAATAATTATGGTGAGCTCAATGATTTTAGAGTTTTATTTTATCTAGGTTTTGGCGAGGATTGTAGGTGCTAATTTCCTCTATTTTTTGATAATATTCTTTCTCTTTATCACTTATGTTAGCAGGAGTTGCGATCGCAATGCGCACTAACAAATCACCTCGACTACCCTTAGCGCTACTCCATCCCTTACCTTTGAGACGTAAAGACTGCCCATGACGAATACCTGCAGGGATTTTGACACTAACACTACCATCGGGGGTAGGCACAGAAATTTCATTACCTAACACAGCTTCTGGGGGTGTAATGGGCATTTCACAAACCAATTTATCATCCTCAAAGGAAAAAAAGTTATGGGGTTTTAAGTCAACTTTCAAATATAAATCGCCCCTTTGCTGAGTTAAAGGATTAACATTTCCTTTACCCCGTAAACGAATTTTAGTGCCTGATTTTGCCCCGGGGGGAATTCTCACGGTGACAGTTTCTGTGCCTAGGTTAATTTTACTCTCTACCCCCTTAAAGGCTTGGGCGAAAGTAAGACTGATATTTTTTTCGATGTTATAGGCGCTATTATTAGAGGTTTGTTGCCCCCCAAAACCGCCAAAATCTCCAAATCCTGTGCTGTTGGTTCTACTTCCTGTGCTACCATATCCCGTGGAGGATGGGTTAGAAAAACGTCCTAATAGTTGATCGATAAAGTCATCAAATCCACTGTATTGACTAAAATCGAAGCCGTCAAAATTTACCCCCGCACCAGCGCTGCTGTTACCCCAAGGGGATTGGGTTTTTTGCCCTGCTTGTTGCCAATACCGTCCAAATTGATCATATTTTTTCCTTTTATCTGCGTCTCCTAATACTTCGTAAGCCTCACTAATTTCTTTAAATTTTTCTTCTGCTTGTTTGTTGTCAGGGTTACGATCTGGATGATATTTTACTGCTAATTTACGAAAAGCCTTCTTAATTTCATCTGCTGTGGCACTTTTATTAATTCCTAAAACTGAATAATAATCTTTAAAATCTGTACTTGCCATAGTTCTATTTTTTTTGCTTTTTCCTTAACAATAAAATTAATTTTAGTAAGATATATATGATAACTTAGGGGTAAGTATTACTTATTTTCAAGAATGTTGAATGTTTTTTATTATCAAGATTTTATTAGGGGTTGTCAATAATTGACGCTAATCTTGATCTTTGATTTACTTTGAAAGTGTTACTTACTTAATTCTAAGGTAGCAAAATTATATCTTGATTTAGGTTCGGTTAAACCTCCATTTTGTTTTGATTGATAATTTTTTATGATCATTTCTCGGCTTTTTTTTCGTTATGATATTAAAATCTTAATTAATTGTATATAGTATGTTTCCTTTTTATTTTTCTTTTGATATGGCTATAATTACGGGTAGTTGTTTATGGTCATTGGCTTTATATTTGGCTTTTGCGTCTTTACGGGAAAAAGTTATTAATGGTTTAGAAAGATGGTTTAATTTTGCAGAACAATATTTATATACTTCTGAGGAAGAATTTGAACGTACTAGGAAGGGTAGAGAGTCTCAAAATGCTTTTTTAGCTTCTTTAATGAGTATTATTCCTTTTTTTATTTTTGGTATTTTAACTAATTATTTAGTGCAAATAAGTTTTGGCAAAAGTTGGGATATTAGCATGGGAATTTTAGGGGCGATCGCCTGTGGAGTTTATGCTTTAGGTCGTCAAGATTCCCAAGGTAGGGAGGAATAGTCAATAATTAATAGTAATATGTGACCTTATTAAATATAATTGTTTAGCCATTGATTTGATAATAAATAAATTAGTTATGATGAAATATTGGGATGAAACATTAGCAGTTAGTCAAAGAATTTTAACGGAATTAATTAAGAGAAGAAGAAGTTTAATTTTTTGGTCAATTTTTCCAATTTCTATTTTATTTATTAATGGTTATATTTTAGGAGAAAGGGCAAGTTTAGAGTTATCAGAAGCCCTGAAAATGGCAGCACCTCCTAGCCTCGTGGGGGCAGCTTTATTTTTTAGTTGTTTGGGGGGAAGTGTGGCAACGGTGGTATCTGAAAGGGAGCAAAAAACCTTAAAAAGATTATTTATCTCTCCATTAAGTGGTTTTTCTTATTTTATCGGCATTTTTCTGGCTCATGCTTTAATCGGTATTGGGCAAACTGTTTTGGTTTATGGGGTGATTTTGGTGAGGGGAGAAACCATTGAGGGTGATTTTTTTCTGGGGGTTGCGATTCTGTTTCTTAGCATTGCTGGTTATGTGGGGGTTGGTTTTATTTTAGGTACTCAGTTGGCCAAACGCACAGAGGATGTAAATGCGATCGTGGCTACTTTTGGAGTACCATTATTAATTATTGGGGGGGCTTTTTTGCCTACTTCTTTGTTTCCCGATGGTTTATTAACGGTAGCTCAATTTAACCCCATTTTTCATATGAATGAGGCTTTACTTAATGTGTGGGCTGGGGGTAGTAGTTTTGAAGATGTAGAAAATCATTTTTGGTTTTTAGTTATCTTTGCGGGGGTTATGGTTATTAGTGGTTGGTTTTCTTATTATCGTATGGTGCAATCGGAAAAAACTCTTTAATATTAGGGTGGGATAACTCCTTCTCAAAAAATGAGGTTAATTTTAAGTTTGGGACAACATTTTTGATTTTTGAAAGGTGTTAACCATTGCCTATTGCCTAAAAATCACTCATTTTGTACCTCACCGAGATGAAAATGGCTATATTGTCAATTCTTACACGGTGGATAATAGTAAACTTTACTAATCTGATTTGGTATCAGGTTGAGAATGTGTTATCGAGGGCTTGGCGTAGGTTACCTTGATGTTTGTCGAGGAGGGTTTGGGCTTGGTTTTTATTAAGGTTTTTCCAGTGCATTAGTAGGGCTAGTTTAACTTTTGAACCACTGGCAGTTAATAATTCTTGGGCTTTTTCTCGCTCTAAGTCGGTTAAGTCGGTAATAATTCTTAAGGCTCTATCTAGTAGTTTAGAGTTGGTGACGGATACATCGATCATTCTGTTGCCGTAAACTTTGCCTAGTTTGACCATTACCCCTGTGGAAATGATGTTTAGGGCCATTTTGGTGACTGTACCTGCTTTGAGGCGGGTTGAACCTGCTAAGACTTCTGGGCCTGTGAGTAGTCGAATGTCCACATCTACTTCTATTTTTAGTTGCTCTTGGGGAATACAACTGATAAAGATGGTTTTCGCTTTTCTTTTTCGGGCTTCTTCTAACGCTCCATGGACGTAAGGGGTAGTACCTCCTGCGGTGATGCCGACTACTACATCTATTTCGTTGATTTCGTAATGGGCGATCGCCCTTGCGCCATCTTCGGGTAAGTCTTCTAGGGCTTCGGAACTTTTGAACATTGCCCCTTCTCCCCCTGCTAGAATGCCTTGTACGAGGGTTGGATCGGTGCAGAAGGTGGGGGGACATTCCGCCGCATCAAGTACCCCTAAACGACCGCTAGTACCTGCCCCAATGTAAAATAATCGACCCCCTTGACTAAGGCATTGGGCGGTAATGTCGATGGCTTGGGCTAAGGATTGACGGGCAAGGGCGATCGCATCTACGGTTTTTTGATCCTCTTGGTTAAAAACATCAACGATTTGCAAACAAGAAAGCTGATCAAGATTCATACTAGCAGGATTAATCTGCTCGGTTAAAAGATGTCCCCTAGTGACTTCATTATTCATGATTAAAAACCAAAATTATCAATATTGTTCATTGACCATTATTAACAGTCAAACAACATTATCCATTATCCATTCTCAATTATCAATTATAGTAACCCCTCCAATTGACGGCGAATACGCTCAAGTTCAAAAGCAGACATTTCGGCTTGGGAAGAATTTTCGGTAATCGGTGCTTGAGGAGTGCCATTAATATCCCAGTCCATATGTTCGACATTATTCTCAGGGGGAACTTCTAACATACCCTCAGAGATAAACTTGTAATCATACCCCGCACTGGCACAAAAATCCTCAATCTCATCCATTTCAATGGCTTCAGCCGAAGGCATGGGAAAATCTTGAGCCTCCAAAAGTAACGCATAGCGCACCGCATCATCTTCCGATTCAAACATCAACACACAGTCGCGATCGCCTATCTGTAATGTGTGAATACCTTCATTGCTTGTTCCCGAATTGTATAATAAAACATAAACAATCATAGACCATACTCCCAAACTCTAAATATCGATTACCTTCCCCACCATTAATAACCATCAAGGATAGGGCTAATAAACTATATTTTCATGGTTAAATACCCATGTCAATTTTGTTACAAATTCGTTAAGAACGACAAGGCCCGGCCATATTAATGCGAATTAACATTTGATCGATCGCCCCTACCAAATTAGTACCCACATTACTAGGATGATTAGCCATAATACTAAAGATTAAAGTACCATGATCCTTATGATCCAAATAACCAGATAAAGCCCTTACCCCCCGTAGAGTACCTGTTTTTGCCCTAACAATGCCCTGTACAGGGGTTTGCCTCATGCGATTAGTTAGAGTACCACTCACCCCCGCCGTGGGTAAAGAAGCTAAAAATACATCCCGATGACGGTCATTATACATTACCCTTAAGGTTTGAACGATCGCCCTTGGGGTAGCCACATTATTACGGGATAATCCAGAGCCATCGGCAAAATGGAAGGTACTCGGATTGACCCCCATTTGAGCTAAAATCTGTTTAGCAGTGGTAGAACCCCCCACACGACGTAACAGGGTATCGGCATAATAATTATTACTTCTGAGATTAACCACATTAATCCATTCTCGTACAGAAGTATTACCACTAAAATTAGCATTGGGGTCCATTCTTTGTAAAGCGGCCGCCGTGGTTAAAATTTTGGTGTTAGAAGCAGGAATAAAACCCCTATCGGCGTTGTAATGGTAAATGGTTTCCCCCGTCTCTAAACTTTCTACTAAAATTCCCCAACCTCCACCATAGGCATCAATAATTTGTTGGATAGAAGCATTTAATTCTGGGGTGCAAATATTGGGGGTGATACTTCTAATTTCTGGGGGGTTAACGGGAATGGGGATAGATTGATTTCTCTGGGCAGGATTAAACTCTAAAATAGAAGCGTTATCTTGGGCAGTAACCGCCCCTCCACTAAAGGCCATGGAGAGAATGGAGAGGAAAGTTATAAACTGGTGCTTTTTAATCATATGATAATGGAAACTCTTAAATGTGTTGTTTTGATGTCTTAAAAGTAATTAACTATTTTTTTTGTTTGATCATTAATTATCAGGGGGAATTTCTGAACATAAGCTATTCGTAATATTTATACCAAATCCGAATATCATCACTGCCCTTGCAATGAATTACAAGGCTACGGGTTTATGGTTCAATTTATTGAACTAAGGTATATTTTGATTGACTGATTTAGTATTCTGTGCATCAGAATAGACTTAATAATTGGTGGTCAATTATACACCTTATTTACATTAATTTGGCTCAAAGGTTTATCCTTGAATGACCAAGGGCGATCGCATTTAGAGATCTTACTTTTTTTGACTTAAAGTATCTTAACAAAAGAAATTCAAAATGACGAAGGAATCAAAATTATCCATTAAAAAGACCAATCCAGCAGTTTATTATCTAGCAAGGTTTTTGGTGGTTTCCCCGTTTTTTCATCTTTATTTTCGAGGTAGGGTAGAAAATGTGGAGGGTGTACCCCGTGAGGGCAAATTGATGATTGTGAGTAATCATGCCAGTGTTTTTGACCCACCTATTTTAGCTTGTGCCATTCCCCGTCGGGTATCTTTTATGGCCAAACAAGAGTTATTTAATTCCCCTTTATTTGGTAAATTAATTTCCTTTTTGGGGGCGTATCCTGTGAATCGGGGTGAGGGCGATCGCAACGCCATCCGTCAAGCCTTAGCTAGAATAGAACAAGAATGGACAACCTGTGTGTTTATCGAAGGTACTCGCACCGACGATGGTAAAGTAAATAATCCCAAGTTAGGCGCGGCCCTAATTGCCGCCAAATCCCAAGCCTCGGTGTTGCCCGTGTGCCTTTGTGGTACAGAAAACATCTTAGTTAAGGGAAAAAAATTACCTCAACCCGTCTCCGTTAACATCAAAATTGGTGAGGTGATGCCCCCTCCCCCTTCCACCAAGAAAAAAGACTTAGAATTAGCTACCCAATCTTACGCTGAAGCCATTAATAAATTACACTCAAGCCAAGGGTAAACAAAAGCGAAAAGTAGTGCCTTGGTTAAGTTGACTGGTTACCTCGATAGCTCCGCCGTGCAATTCTACCAATTTTTTGGTAATAGCTAAACCAATACCACTGCCCCCAGAATAACTGTTACGGGAGCGATCGGCTCGCCAAAATCTTTCAAATACATGGGGTAAATCTTCCGGGGCAATGCCTGTGCCGGTATCTTCGATGGCAATCCATAAAAATTTATTAACTATTTCTGTAAAAATTTCAATAGAACCAATTTCCGTGTAACGAATGGCATTTCCCAATAAATTCACTAAAATTTGTTCGGTGCGATCGCCATCAGCCATTACCAAGGGCAAACTATTAGGACATGATAACTTTAACACTGGCCCATCATCCAAAAGTTGATCCCGAAATCTAGTAATCAAATCCCTCAACAAAGGTAAAACATTAATCGGTTTCACATCAATAGATAAATAACCAGCCTCCGCCTTCGACAACTCTTGTAAATCCCGAGTCAAATTTTCTAAACGTTTTGTTTCGCGCACCATATTCAAATATAACTGGGGAGAAGCCTCCATATCCCCCGATGCTAATTCTTCCAAATAACCTCTCACCACCGTTAAAGGGGTGCGTAACTCATGGGTTAAATCTCCCACTAAATCCCTTCTTCTTCTCTCCACATCCTCCAAACTACTAGCCATGCGATTAAAACTGACGCTCAATTGATTTAACTCAGGAATCTCGCTTTCTGGCATTCTTTGCTCCCAATGCCCCGCTGCAAAATTGTGGGTAATGTCTTTCATTTGCTGTAGGGGTTTCATAATTCTTCGACTCAGATAATAACTTAATCCCCCTGCGGTTAAACCACCCAAAACCAATGACCACATGGTACTACGATTCCACGCCGTCTCAAAGCCTTCAATCAGATAAGTTTTAGCAGACCTTACGGTTAAAAATCCTTTTCTTTCTAACTGTTCTAATCTTAGGACAAAAAATTGGGGAGAGGACACTTTCGCCACACCAATAAAAGTGCTTAAACCTACCACCATCACTGCTAAATGGGATAGAAAAAGCCTTGTGCCTAAAGTCATTTTTTGTTTCATCTTTTGTTCCTTTTATTACTTTAACCTGAGCTCGAGATAACATTGTTAGTGTTTTAATTGACAATTAATCATGAATAATTCAACTATTATCCCCCTACTCCCCATCACCCCTATTCCTCATCCCCCATACTGACAACTATTATTCCCAACGGAGGTTACTTTACGGATTAATGGCAGTGATTACCCAGTTATTTTTTTCATCTAGGTGGTATCGGTATCTATTTTGGGGGTTACCCTTGAGTTGAAGATGGTCAACTTTTTGAGGTTTTAATATTAATAAACAAAAGGTATCAAGGGGTTGTTCAAGGCTATCTGTTGCGGTGTGGTATTCTTTAATAACTTTTTCTCCTGGGGTTGGCCATGTAAATTGTATTTTGGCGTTATCGCTCAATTTTTCCCATGCTTGTTGACGGGCATGGCTCATATTTTTATTGTTTTCTTGGTAGGTGATAATATCGATCAAACCTTGGATTCTAAATTGTTCTCTGGTTTTGGTAAAATACCAACAAATCTCGCTTTGAGGTTGTTTTTGTAGATGTTGATATTTTTCGCTTCTAATGTCGGTGATAATTTGTAGGTTGTTGGTATCTGCATAAAAACCACGAAAAACGACGGTACGATTGTGGGGAAATCCTTCTGGGTTGATGGTTGCTATTTGAAAATAACGGCTATGGGGTTTGGCTCGATTTAGATGTAAGGCTTTGGCTAGGGGCGATCGCCACGGTGCTATATTAGTCATAGGTTTAAGTTTAGATCAATCATTATCCATTATTCATTATTTTTTTGAGTAATTAAAACCATCGTGAATTATCAGTTGCCGAAATTAAAGGATTTGCCCTCCGATGCGGGGGTTTATTTTATGCGCGATCGCACCGGGGAGATATTATATATAGGTAAGGCAAAAAATTTACGCAAAAGGGTATCATCCTATTTTGCCCCCTCCCAGAGACATAGTAACCGTATTGCCTTGATGGTATCTCAGATACGGGATATTGATTTTATTGTCACCGACACCGAAGCCGAAGCCCTGGCATTAGAAGCGAATTTAATCAAGCAACATCAACCCCATTTTAATGTGTTGCTCAAAGATGATAAGAAGTATCCTTATGTGTGTATTACTTGGTCTGAAAAATATCCTCGCATTTTTATCACCCGTAAAAGAAGGGTAAAAAGTAAGGGCGATCGCTACTATGGGCCCTATACTGATACAAGGGGATTACGGCATACCCTCGACTTAATTAAAAATAATTTTGCCCTCAGACAGCGCCCCAAGCCGTTACATAAAGATAGACCCTGCTTAAATTATGATATGGGAAAATGCCCTGGGGTATGTCAAAACCTCATTTCGCCTCAACAATATCAACAAACCATCCAAAAAATTGCTCTTATTTTTCAAGGGAGGACAAATGAACTAATCAATCAGTTACGGCAACAAATGGAAAAGGCGGCGGAAAATCTTGACTTTGAAAAGGCGGCAAAATATCGAGATCAAATCCACAGTTTAGAGCAATTATTTGCCACCCAAAAGGTAGCCTTGCCTGACGATACCATATCCCAGGATGCGATCGCCCTTGCCCAAGATGAACAACATACTTGCATTCAACTATTTCAAATTAGGGCAGGGCGTTTGGTGGGTAGATTGGGCTTTTACACCGATAGTGGTAAGGAAACCGAGGCGGGGGAAATCTTACAAAGGGTATTAGAACAACATTATCAACAAATTGAACCCTTAGAAATTCCCTCCGAAATTTTGGTACAACATCCCCTCGAGGATGCGGAAATATTGATGAAATGGTTAGGAGAAAAAACAGGCAAAAAAATCACCATCATTAACCCCCAAAGACAAATTAAGGCGGAATTAATCGCCATGGTGAAAAAAAATGCCCACATTGAATTGGAAAAAACCCAAAAATCCGTCCTCGTAAACCTCGAAGCTATGGAGGATTTAGCCCAAATTCTCGGTTTAAAACACCTTCCTAAGCATATCGAAGGGTATGATATATCCCACCTTCAGGGTTCCAATGCCGTGGCTTCTAGGGTGGTATTTATCGATGGACAACCTGCCAAACAATATTATCGCCACTACAAAATTAAAAACCCCACCATCACCATTGGACATTCCGACGACTTTTTATCGTTACAGGAAGTGATTAGACGGCGTTTTTCGGGCAATGACCCCCATCCTGACTTAATTATGATTGATGGCGGAAAAGGGCAACTCTCGGCGGTGTGGGAGGTGTTAGAGGAGTTAAATTTAACAGGTAAGCTGAAAGTAATTAGTTTAGCGAAAAAAAGGGAGGAGATATTTTTACCCAAACAATCCCAACCTTTGCCTACGGATGCCGAACAAGCAGGGGTACAATTATTGAGGAGGTTAAGGGATGAAGCTCACCGTTTCGCTGTTACCTTCCACCGACAACAACGATTAAAGGCTTCGAGGCGATCGCAACTTGACCAAATCCAGGGCTTAGGCTTTGAACGCCAAAAACGTCTCTTAGCCCATTTTCACTCGGTGGATTACATCAGGGAAGCCAGTGTAAAGCAAATTCAAGGGGTGGATGGTATCGGGCCTAATTTGGCTCAAAATATTTACGACTACTTCCACCCTATTTGATCAAAACCAACCTTTATTCTAAATTCGAGAATATAGAATTTCACAACTCTATTCCCTATTGCCAAACTAAACTAAAAATCATAGCTTAATTCACCAACGCCCTTTTTTTAATATCAAGTTTGCTCGATCATATGCCTATTAGGGTCAGGTTTCAGGTGACAGGTTAGAGTTTATTAATTGTCATTGTTAACTGTTTACAAGACTATAAATCTTATCCCGAACCTAGGTTATCTTAGTTCAATTTATTGAACGACAAACTATTAGCCTTGTAATTCATTGCAAGGGGAGTGATCTATTTTTATCTCATACCCAATATTTACAAGGCTTTCAAGGAATCTATAAAAAAAGTTTAAAAAAAATACCCCATTTCCTTGACACTAGAATATGGATTCGTTATATTAATATATGTGCGTTAAACGAAGGAACACAAACCACAAGTTAACCACAAAGCCTAAGCCCCCATCGTCTAGAGGCCTAGGACACCTCCCTTTCACGGAGGCGACAGGGATTCGAATTCCCTTGGGGGTATATAAAAAAAATGGGAACTAGCTCAGCGAGTTGGTTCTTATTTTGCTTTTGTGCAAAATTAAAGGCGATCGCAAAGTAGTAGACTATGTTTGATCGCACTTAGACACCCTTTACATCCTTATTATGATTAAAATATATCAGCAGGATCAGCATCTTTTAATTTTCTAACGGCGATCGCCCCTGAAATAAAACACATAATAATAGTTAAGAGTAAAACCATCACAACCCGAGAAACCTTCATAGCTAAAGGTAAAGCCGTAGCAGTCTTCGTTAAACCATATAAACCAGAAGAAATCAAGAAACCAGGAATAAAACCCAAAATAGCTAGAATAATCGCCTCCTGAAATACCAACACCAAAAAATAATTATCCCCATATCCCATCGCCTTGAGGGTAGCATACTCAGGTAAATGATCCGAAACATCAGCATATAATATTTGATATACTATCACCGTACCCACCACAAAACCCATACCAGCCCCCAACAAAAAAATAAAACCGATGGGCGTACTATTAGACCAATAACCTTGCTCAAAATCGATAAACTCTTGATGGGTAAGTACCCGCACATCAGCACCCAAAAAAGAATTTAACCTATCCTTAACCATTAAAGGATCTACATTATCCTTGAGCTTAACTAACCCAACCTCAATATTACCACTACTACGCTCGGGGAAAGTTCGTAAAATATTTGTATCACTGGTAATTACTGTACCATCCACCGCGAAAGAAGGACCAAGGGAAAATAAACCATTTACCTTAATATTTCGATTATTAATCTCCGTTTTTACCTCACCTTGACTCTCATATAAACTTTCAACCCTGCCAAACTCAGGGCGAGAAGCCACATCAAATAAAAAAGTATCCGATAACTTAATTTCATCCAAATTTTTATTAACCAAAGGTAAGTCCAAAATAGAATGGGAAGGATTAAAACCCATAGCCATAATTGTTCTCACTTGGCCAGTTTCAGGGTTTTTCCAATCACCCAAACTAATATAAATCGGCGCAACGAATTCCACTTCTTCTAAGTGCAATGTTTGATATAAACCCCGACGGGAAAAAGGCTTCATTAAATGTATAGCCTCAGACTGAGGGCTAATCAACACCAAATCAGCTTCTATTTTTTCATGGATAAGGGTAGCACTATCTAATAAAGCCCCTCGAAAACCTAATTGCATAAACATGAGTATATCAGCAAAGCCAATACCCGCTAAGGCAATCAACAATCGCATTCTTTCATGGCTTAGTTGTAACCACGCTAAAGGAGTTTTCACTATTTCACACTTACTATTTTGATCAATTTTTGTTACACCTACTATTTACCAATCATCCTCAATCCCATTACTTACGGATGCTTAATTAATTGGTAACCCACAATAATTCATGATATACGATTATTTATTACTCATAACCTTAAAAAAGAAAGAAACTAAAGCTCATACCAGCGCACCCTAGAATAAACCAGAAATAATATATTTAAGCTAAGGAAATATACTTAAGAAAGAATTAAGATTCTCAGATTTGTTACTTTAAGAATCACAAAAAGAACCAATAATAAACAATCCGTTACACTCTCGTTGGTAAATAAAAATTAGTTTTAAATCAAGAAAATCAGAGTAAATAGGAGCAAAATTAATTAAATAGTTTTTCCATTGCTTTCACAGTATATTTTAACTATATTAACGTTTAAACAATCTATTTTACCTAATTTGTCTTTGATTATCATACTTAAGCAAGACCATAAAAATAACAGAGATTATTACTGATTATTAAGTAGTTGGTTTGTCGTTTTTAATATTATTTATCTTATCTTCATAGAAAAAAACTAACTTTATCTTACCTTCATACAAGGGAGTTGACATTTTTTTGTCTAATTGTTAAATTTATACCTAGATATACTTACGTACAAACAATCAATTAAGTAAGTAGTGACTAATAGTTATTTACTTAAGAATAAGAAGTCAAGAAAAGGCATTATAGATTTTTTCATACATATACAAGGAGATAAACAAGATGGTTGGTAACACACTAGGAAAATATTTAGCTGTAGGTTCTTTGGCATTTACTGGAATCTTCGCGCACACTACAATGGCTGATGCAGCTATTATTACTGGAGATCAATTTAATTTCACAGGAAACTTATACTTCACGGGAGCTCAATTTGATTTTACTGGTCCTCCGGTAACTACAGCTAATACTCCAAACGTTGCAGGGGGTTTCAGGATTACTTCAGATACACCAACTAACGGTACAGACTTTGCAAATGGTATAGATGGTATTGGAACAGGCGGTAACGGTTCTATTCTTGACTTAAGAGCGGCGGACTGTCCAGCCATAGTTTGTACAACAATCACTCAAGCAGGCCCTATCGTAAATAATGCTAATCCTAACAACTCGGTTGCTAACTTCATGACATTTAACAATACTGGGGCTGGAGGATTATTGAATTTTGGTATTCAGTTAGACAGTATTCAGAGGGTACTTTTATTAAATGGTGATATTGCTGATCCTAGCTCCACTCTCAATCAAATAGCTTTTGATGTGTCAGGGATTTTTACCGACAACATAACTGGGGATATTTTTAAAGCTACTGGTAGATTTACCCCAAATGTTGAAGCGGCTTTGCAAAATGTTAGTATTGCTCAGTTAGAAGCAAATCCCGATACATTTCTTCCATCATCTGGTTCGGCGAGTTATACGGGTGTATGGCAGATCGGAAGACAAGTGACGACCCCTGAACCTTCGGCCATTGGTGGCTTAATAGCTTTCGGTTTCCTCGGTTCAATGACCGTATTAAAAAAGAAAAAAGCAAAAGCATTAAACTAATTCACATTAAACAACCCTCCTGATGAGGGAGGGTAAAACTGTCACCTATTCTGGGGAATAACGCCCTGGTGAGAGAATGTTGTTCGGGTCGAGGGTACTTTTTAGTTGTTTGAGTAGTTGATTATAACTATCTTCTCCTTTATTCATGGTTTTCATGGAATGGATACCTAAACGATAGGGGTAATAACCATTGGTGGTTAGTTTATCCATCAACTCTTCATAACATTCCAAAGCTCGTTGATCTTCTCCTTGTATATCTCGATCATAGCCAATGGTAATGACGCAATCAAGTACCCTTTCCGTTAATAGGGTGATAGACTGTTGAGGCTCAAACCCAAATTTGAGTAAGGTTTCTCGGACAATCTGGTTAATTTTTGCCCCATGGCTTCCCAACAAGGGTGCGACAGGGGCGCACCAGATTAAACCGCAACCATCTCGATCAGGGTCAGGATTTTGGGGAATAGGCGTTTTTTTGCGCCAATAGGTACTAGCTAACTGGGTGCTAGTAGGTACACCTTTCATTAATCCATAAACGGGGTGCATTAGGTCTAGTAATTCTGGCAAATGAGAACCTGTTATCTTTTGAAAAGGTTTAGCAATACCATCGGCAAGTTTTATGGTGCGATCATCCAAAAACTGGATTCGGCGAACTTTTCCTTTGAGGGCATTATTAATTAATCTTTTTGCCTCTGCAACTTGTTTTTTTGTTCCATAAATACCTCCTGAACCATTCCATGCTCCAAAATCCCAATCCTTAGCAAACTGATTTAACACCTCATCGGGTAATGGTGTAACTCCCTTGGATTCCTCCCAAGGATATTGCCGCAAGGCACATAATACCTTATAACTATTACCGATATGTACCGCACTTTTTATGGTGCCATCTAATCGGAGAGGGCGTAAAGCATCTATTAAATCAGCTAGTTGATCATCCCTTTGGACACTAAAGAAAAATGCTTCAAAGTGTTCAGGTGCTGGCATTAACCAAAAAGTCATCTGCGTAACAATACCTAGGTTAGACTGGGTAAAAAGTCCATCTAAGTACGGGCCTAATCCCCAACGATAAACAGGCGCCGCAGTAGCATTACCGAATTTGCCAAATCCTGTGTGGATGATTTCCCCTGTGGGTAAAACGGCTTCTAAACCGCAAACATGGGCAAAATGATCACCATAGGGAGTATGCCCAAATCCCCGCTCCATGGTATTACCAATCAGGCTACTTTCTACAGAGGAAGCATTACAGTCTAGCCAAAGATTCGATTTTTTCTCTTGTAAAAACTCATAGAGTTGTTTTTGAGTAACCCCTGGTTCAATGGTAACGTAACCCAATTCTTCGTTGAAATCAATGATTTTACTCATCTTTGTCAATTCCATTAAGGCACAATTATTCTCCGTAGGTACTTTTGATCCATAGCCCCAGTTTTTGCCTGTGCTAACAGGATAAATAGGAATTTTGTATTTATTTGCTATTTGTAAACATTTTTGTATTTCTTGAGCATTTCTAGGACGTAATACGGTAGAAATTTTTTTATCAGTTAAATATGTGGCAGTTGCTTTTTCTTCTAGTATTGATTGTTGAGTAATGACATTTTCTGGGGTTAATATATCTCTCCAAAAATGAACGGCTTGTTCAATATCCATAATATTTGTTTGGGGTAGTGGAACATAATTATATTTTAAATTATTTTATGTTTTTTATTTTTATAGATATTTAGTTATTTGTACAACTTAAACTTATTACTACTAACTTTATTTTTATCAATTTAATTCAATGTTTGCCAAAACTATTCATTATCTTTCTATTAAAGTACCTTTTTTGTAATTATTATTATTTTAAAAAAATGTCTGTATATTAAGCTATATTTGATAACTTTTTACTTTTGTTGTTAGTCAATTAAGTAATAGAAATTATTACGATAATTTATATCTATAATATTTACTAAGTTTTCTATAGACAATTATTCATTGATAAAATAAAAATCCTAAATTAAACTAACAAATGATAGTGAATATAGTATTACTTTGATTAGAAAATAAGTCATAAACAATTAAGCAATACAAGAATGATAAGAAAAGCCCTTTTTTAAGGTATTAAGTATTTTTTGGTAAAGATGATATACCTCTACGTTAGAGCCAAAAGCGCTAACAATTTCGTCTTTATCCATGATATAGGGGCCTCTTTTGCCGTGGAAATCCACAAGACTACCAATGGGATGAGCTATTAAACCACTCATACGTAAATGTCGGGCTAATCTCGGTTCCATTAGGGTTACACCATGACTAAGGCTTAAATCAATAACTAAACCAGTGGCCGCTAAATAAAGCCCTAAGGCAATGACAGATGAACGCCTTCTCTGTTCTCTAATTTCTTCTTTATTTCTGTTGTTAAAAACGATTAAACCATCGGGAGTATTTTGTTCCCCTGCTCTTTTTCGGAAACGGGAAATAACTGCTAATCGTGATACTTCTCCTATTTTTGTTCTAGGTATTTTTCTAAAATCAAGACTATGATTTGGACAGACACTTTCAAAGGGAAAACGATCATTTATATCGCTGGTATTTGATAAAACTAGACGCACACACCCTGCATAAATTCCCGTAGATTTATGTTGCAAAATACAATGAATTGACCTGTTATCGTAGGCATCTCTTTCCATTGAATCAGGAAAGTTTTCTAAAGGTTCGTAACCTAATTCTTGACAATATACTTGATACCTAATTCTGAAGACTTGTTCTTTTAATTCTTGAGTGTTTGCGACGAATATATTGAAGTATTCAAAAAAGTGTTCTCCTAAACTTGTATTATCCATAATTGATATTTTTTGAGGGATATACTTTTGATTATATCTTTTTTGTCTGTATATAACTAAGTAATTTTATTTTTTTTTGTCAGTAATTATTATTAATTTTTGATAAAATATAGTAATTGTACTTAATATTTTACGAAAAATGTCTAAAAAATCTTTTTTTTTGAGAAAAATAAGAGAAAATCAGAGGTAATAAGTTTTATTTTATGAGTTTTAAAATCTTAGTTTTAAACATGATTTATGATAATTTTGACAATTTTAATTGTGAATTAGAGTGCACTGAAAAAGTAGTTCATGGTTACCTAAGATGTAATACCAAGTTCAGAAAATTCGTTACAAATAGATTCTATCCTCGCACCCTCACCGTGTAATGAATTTAACGAAGGTCATTGGTTGTTAATTGATAAGTATTGAAAGAAATTTGAGAGAAAACTATTTAGGTACTATCTAAGTAATAGAATGTAGATAAAAGCAATCCCAAACGAGGCGGGGTTGGACATAGTTTTTCAGCGCACCTTTAACCCTTTCGAGACTCTCAATGATTTCCATATTCCTTTGTTTATCCCAATACACAGACTGTAAATAATCCGCTAACCATAATTGGGTTTCCAATTCCAAACCCTCACTAATTTCCTTAGCCAGGTGGAATCCCTCGATCGCCCTTAGGGGTAGTTGAGATAACCTAGAAAGTAAATCTGATGGTATTTCTAACAACTTAGTGCGATCGCCCATAGCCTTACCTGGAGAACCCTGTGCCAACTTAATTAACTGAGGATATTGCAACACATCCCCTGCATTTTGTCGCTGTAATACATAGGCAACATCATCTTCCGTCAAACGAGAAAAAGGAATTATCTGACAACGAGACACAAGGGTAGAAAGAATCGCATCCACACTAGAGGCAATTAAAATAATAGTAGCCCTCCCTGGTTCCTCCAGAGTTTTTAACAAAGCATTCCCCGCCGACTCCGCCATCAACTCCGCATCATCAATTACTACCACCGAGCGAGGCGCTTTCAGGGGTGGACGAGCCAAAAACTGACTGACTGCCCTGATTTGCTCAATTCTGATTTGGGGAGCATTTTTTCGCTTTAAACCCTGTTCCTGAGCTTCTGAGACGGTAATCAGTTCACCTTTATCAGTGTATGTAGGCTCTACCCAAAGAAAATCGGGATGATTTCCTGCCTGTATTTTTTGCACCATCACACCATAATCATCCTCCGGGCGAATCATCAACATTTCCGCAAAACATCTCGCCCCATAGGCCTTTCCCACCCCCTTCGCCCCTACAAACAAGTAAGCGGGGGCAATGCGGTTAATGGCGATCGCCCTTTCTAACAATTCTACAGCTAAGGGTTGTCCAATTAATTTCGCAAGAGGCTTCATAAAAAATTGACAATGGACAATGGACAATTGACAATGATAGGTAAATAAATTTCGGTCAATATCAAATAATAACCTACTTTTTGACGGAATAAAATTCCCCCCTGCCCACTACCCACTGCCCACTGAAATGTCTTCACTCACAGAGTCTCTAAAAAAATACTTCGGTTATGACAGTTTTCGCCCAGGGCAAGAAAAAATAGTCCAAGATGCGATCGCCCATAAAGACCTTTTAGTTATCATGCCCACGGGGGGTGGAAAATCGCTCTGTTTTCAGCTTCCTGCGCTCTTGAAGCAAGGTATAACCATCGTTATATCCCCCCTCATATCCCTGATGCAAGATCAAGTTATGGCCCTACAGGATAACGGTATCGGGGCAACCTATCTCAATAGTACCCTTAATTACGAACAAACCAAAATCCGTCAACGGGATATTTTAGCAGGGAAAATAAAACTCCTTTACCTCGCCCCCGAAAGACTGGTTAGCGATACATTTCAACCCTTTTTAGTAACCCTCGCCCAAAAAATCGGCATTGCCGCCTTTGCCATCGATGAAGCCCATTGTATCTCGGAATGGGGCCATGATTTTCGCCAAGAATATCGCCAGATGAGATATTTACGCCAACAATTTCCCCAAGTGCCAATTACTGCCCTCACCGCTACCGCCACAGTTAGGGTGCAACGGGATATTATTCAACAGTTAAACCTCAGAAATCCTCAAATTCATCGTTTTAGTTTCAACCGTCAAAACCTTTACTATGAAGTACAGGAAAAAGAAAGACGTGCCTATAATCAACTGCTCCATATTATCCGTTCCCATCAAGGTTCTGGTATAGTTTATTGTATCAGTCGCAAAAGCACCGAAGAAATTGCCCAAAGACTTGTTAAAGATGGGGTTTCTGCCCTCCCTTACCACGCTGGATTGAGTGATAAAGTGCGATCGCACTATCAAACCAGTTTTATCCGAGACGATGTACGCATCATGGTAGCTACCGTCGCCTTTGGCATGGGCATCAACAAACCCGATGTCCGTTTAGTGGTACATTACGACTTACCCCGCAACATAGAAAGCTATTATCAAGAGTCAGGGAGGGCAGGTAGAGACGGAGAAAAAGCTAACTGTATTCTCCTATATAGCCGTGGAGATAAACAAAAAATCCATTATTTCATCAGACAAAAAACCAATCCCCAAGAACAAAAAATTGCCTATGCCCAACTAGCAAAAGTCATCGAATATGCCGACACAAATTATTGTCGTCGTATCCCCCAACTAAGTTATTTTGGTGAAAAATTTAAGGGCGATTGTGGTAACTGTGATAATTGTCTAAACCCTAAACCCATAGAGGATTGGACCATCGAAGCACAAAAATTCTTATCCTGTGTTTATCGCACTAATCAACGGTTTGGAATTAAACATATAATCGATGTTTTAAGAGGTTCAAGGGATAAAAAAATCTACGAATATGGACATCATTTATTATCCACCTATGGCATAGGAAAAGATCATACCACCGATGAATGGAAAAACCTAGCCACTTCCCTTGTTTATCAAAATTTAGTCAGACAAACCAACGATGGATTTAATATTCTTAAAATAAACGATCAAAGTAAAAAAATCCTCAAAGGAGAAAAAAAAGTTTATATCGCCGTCAAAGGAAAAACCGTCAAAAAAGTTACCCGAGATAATAATTCTCAAGCCCTAGAAGTAGAAATACTACTTAATAAACTGAAGATGTTACGCAAAAAATTAGCCGACTTAGAAAACATCGCCCCCTATGTCATTTTCAATGATGCAACCCTTACCATCATGGCGCAAATGCAACCCGACACCAAAGCCAAATTTGCCCAACTTTCGGGGGTAAACGACTATAAACTAAACAAATATGGAGATATATTTATCTCCGAAATTAGAACATTTATCCAACAAAAACAACTGCCTTTCCAACTGCCCAACAATACCCAAATGAAAACCCTACGACTATATCAACAGGGGTTAAATATTGCCGACATTGCCAAAGAAAGAGGATTATCCGTCAGTAGTATCGTATCTCACCTCAGCGAATTGATCGAATTAAATCAACCTGTTACCATTGATAATCTCGTGAAAGCAGAGAAACAAAAAGTTATTCTCAATACTCTTAAAATAATAGGTAATAAAAAGTTAAAGGAGATTAAAGAGCGTTTACCTGATGAATATACCTATGATGAAATAAAATTAGTTCGAGCATGGTTTAAGAGAATTGACAATGAACAATGGACAATGGACAATTAAATTTCAATGTATTTTTCAAAGTAGGTTGGGTTGAGGAAACGAAACTCAACTATATGAAATAGAATCAGGTTAAGAGAGTATATTATTTTTTACTGGCTCGTAGTAAGGGCTTCAGCCCTAAAATAGTTATTATTGGAGATGTCTATTATTAAAAAAAATAGGTTTTGAACAAAGAATTTGGGGATATTATTCCACAACCAAAAAGTTTACGATTAGGTTAATTATTTTATTTTAAATAGGATCTTTTAAACTCAGGAAAAAAAGCAATGACAGCAGTTATAAGTAAACCCAGAGGAGAAAATATTGTTAGGTTAAACTCCGTTAGTTGGACGACTTTTAATCGCCTTCTCAATGAATTAGGTAATAAAAGAAATCAACGTTTAACTTACTATGATAACGTTTTAGAGATTATGAGCCCTTTAGGTGTACATGAAAATAATAATCGTTTTATTGAAAGTTTAATTTTTGTAATAGCCGATGAATTAGGATTAAATTTGAAGAAGTTTGGCTCATTAACCCTTAAATCGAACCAATTTCAACAAGCGGTAGAGCCTGATTCTTGTTATTATTTACAGAATGAGCCTAAAGTTAGAAATAAACAACAAATTGATCTGACAAACGATCCGCCTCCTGATTTAGTATTAGAAATAGATATAACTAGTGGTTCATTACATAAATTACCTATTTATGCTAACTTAGGTGTGCCAGAAATCTGGCGTTATGATGGAGAAAAATTAACCGTTTTTATTCTTAAAAAAGACATCAACAATTATCAGGAGGTAGATAAAAGTTTAGCGTTTCCATTTCTCAATTTAAGTGTAATTCCAGAGTTAATTGAACAAAGTTTAATTGATGGAGAAACTGCGGTTTTAAGAGGTTTTAGAAATTCTTTCAAAAATAGTCTGTAATCATTAATAGTTATTAATTTTATCACACAAAATAACCATAGGCATTTAGGAGCTAAAAATAATCTTATTTAACCACTGATTAGACACCTTTAATAATAAATATTTTAGGGCTGAAGCCCTTACTACGAGCCAATAAGAATAAATTATAGATATTTTTTTTAGATGGATAATATACTATTAAATAGATACGAAATAATTAAACATTTAGGCACAGGAGGATTTGGAGAAACCTATCTCGCCAAAGATTTACATAGCCCTACTCAAAAAAGGGTGGTTGTCAAATCCTTAAAACAAATCCATGATAAAAGTCGCTCAGAATTTATTGAGAAACTATTTTTAAAAGAAGCCTCTACCCTTGAAGAATTAGGGGAAAATTGCAAACAGATTCCTACCCTTCATGCCTATTTTCATCATCAAGATAGATACTATTTAGTACAAGAATATATTGAAGGAAAAAGTCTTCATAAATTAGGAATTATTTCTGCTGATAAATGTAAGGAAATTCTGCTTTCTTTTTTGGAAGTATTAAAATATATACACAGTGAAAATATTATCCATCGAGATATAAAACCCGACAATATTATTATTAGGGAAAAAGATAATTTGCCCGTCTTAATCGATTTTGGGGCAGTTAAAGAAAAAATGGGTAGTTTTACCACCGAAGACGGTTCAGTTTTAAGCTCTGTAATCGTTGGTACGAGAGGCTTTATGGCACCTGAGCAAAGTATGGGGCGTACGGTTTTTAGCTCGGATTTATTTGCCCTTGGCTTGACGATGATTTATTGCTTGACGGGTAAATCACCCATGGAGTTTCCTTCAGATACTATAACAGGGGAATTACAGTGGCAAGATTTTGTGCCAAATTTAGAGCCTCGATTTAAGGAAATTTTGGAAAAGGCTACTAAAATGGATATTCCTAGCCGATACAATAGTGCGGAGGAAATGTATCAGGATTTGTCGGCGATTATGGGAGGAATGTTAATGGTTTCTCCTCCCCTTGTGACTCCTATGGTGGAAACAACTCGCTTATCCTCCCCTCAAAATACAGATTTAAAAACGGAGGTGATAACTCCTGTAGCTAGTTATGAGGAGGAGTCTAATTCTTCTGCTTTTTTGATGGGAATTTTGGGGGCTGTAGTTATTTTTCTGGCTTTGATTGCAGGTTTTTTTGTGGCACAACCAAGGCAGGATAGTCAAGTAATTGTCAAGGAGACGGAGGAGGAAGAAACTTCGTCTATTGATAGGGAAAATGAGGAAAATATCAACATCAATCCTGTGGAGGAAGAAACCCCGCCGATAAATTCTAATCCTATTAGGCAGGAAATTCCTGAAGAAGAAAATATAGGGGAAATCGAATCTCCTCCCGATAATAATCCCCCTCCTGTAGAAGAAACTCCCCCCGAAGAAAATAACCCGACTCCTCCCGTAGAAGAAAATCCTCCTATTGATAATACTCCTGTACTATCTGAACAAGAAGCGATACAGACTGTACAATCATTATACTCCTATTTGTCATCAAGGCAGTTTGAAAGTGCGATCGCCCTTTACTCCCCATCCATGCAAAGTCAATTTAGCCAAAGTTTTTTTGAGCAATTTGATAGAGTGACAGTGGAAGATATAACCATCACATCTCAATCTCCCCAATCCATAACCCTTGTGGGTTACAACACCTATTATTATCCAGACGGCAAAACCCAAAAAGAACAAAGAAACTATACTATAACCAATATAAATGGAGTACCCCAAATTTCCTCATCTCAATTTTTAAGGGTTACAAAACCAAAATCATAGTATCAAATATTTGAAAAACTAGAGAGAATAGACACAAATAAAGCAATCCATAAAAGAATTAACAAATATTTTGAGAGTAAATCCTTTAAACTTAATATTATACCAAGTAATGTAATAGGTACTTTTGCCATGGATATAACTTTCTCTTTTTCCTTTTGGAATCAACTAAATAGATTAAATGCTCAAGAAAATTATTATTTATTGAGCAAAATTAGAGAAACTATTACAACAAATATCACAGAAGAAAAGAGTTTTTCCCCTATTATCCATGAGCAGAAAACAATCATTAAAATAAATTTAAATCAAAATAATTACATTATTGGCTTATCCCTACCTTCCCACAAAACAATAAAATTAATAGGCTTTGCATCACAGGAAAACCTTGAATTAGATAACTATCCCTATCATCATAAAATAATTGATTTTATCAAAGAAAAAAATCAACATATAGAAGAAAATATAATCAATAAAATAGATTTTAATTTCACAATTAATAACCTATTAATCACCAATACAACCCAAGAAGCCAACGACTTTTATTTACATAACCTAAATATTAATCCCCTCAAGTATATTCCCGTCGCCCTATCCAAACAACAAAAAGACTTCCTCCAAACCAATAAAAATCTTCCCATCATCCTTTCAGGCAATAAAGGCACAGGAAAAAGCACCTTATCCCTATATCATGCCCTAACGCAAAATAATAAACATCAAAGTAATCCCGAATATAAAACAGCATTTTTTACCAATACTCCCAAGGAAGAAAAAAAACTTAATAACCTAGTTAAACTATTTAATAAACACTCCTTAAAAAATTTACAAATTAAAGATTACCATTCATTTCTCAAAACATTTGTAGCAGAAAAAGAATTTAAAAGTAAAAATCAATTTTTAGCCCAAAGACAAATAACAGAATATAAATTTAAAGAATACTTTTGTAAAGAACAAACCATAGAATCCATAGATATTGATTTACTATGGAGAGAAATTCAACAATTAATTAAGGGTGCTAGTAAATCCTTAAAAAATAGTCAAGGATTAATTAGCTATAACGACTATTTAGCATTAAAAAACCAAAGTTTATTCCCTTCTAATAGTAACTTTAATTATATATATAAATATGCCAATAACTATCAACAATGGTTAGAAAATAATAACTATTGGGATAAAATAGATTTAGTACAATATATTTTAAAAAAATTACCTGACAATTATTTAGGAGAATATGACTCAATTTATCTTGATGATGTACAGGAATTGAGCGAAATTGAAATACAACTTGTATTCACTCTTTTAAAAATAGAAAATAAACAAGAATATATTCCTCAATTATTTATCATTGGAGAAGATAATTCATCCTTAATAAGAGGTAGTTTTAATTGGGGTAGAGTGAAAAAAATTGCCATTGAAGAATACTTAAAATCCCCTCAGTGGAAAACAATTCGTCCAGCCCTTGAACCTCAATATATTAATTATAATTTTTGTACCAGTGATAAAATTACTAATCTTATTAACTTCATTGTTGAATTAGTAATTAATCATCAAAATCAAGAAGATATTATTTTTCAGACCAATGAATCTTGGTTAAAAAGTAATTCTAAACCCTTAGTAGTGTATGGCAGAGAAGATGAAATATTTGCTCAAGGAAATCGATTTTCGGGAGCTAATGCCATAATAGTTAAAAATAACATAGATAAGGAATATTTAACAGGCTTATTTCCCCAAGACAGTGAAAGAATTTTAATGGTTAATGAAATTAATAACTTACAATTTGATGGGATATTAATATGGAATTTCTTTGAAAATAAAATCTCCATGTCTGCTCAAGAATTATTAGAGGACGAGCAATTTTATCAAGATTTATTTATCGCCCTAAGATCTGCTAAAGAAAAAGTCTATTTCTATGATAAAAATGATGTTATTTTATGGAATAATCATCATTTAACTAATTTAATTGAGTTGGGCTATCCCACAGAGCTAAAGCCTTTTTTTACGGAAGATGATGAACCAATAATTAATAATATTATCGAAGAATATTTACAATTTTGCTCCTATAAAGCCTATAAAATTTGTAGTCAAATTTATTTTCAAGCCAATGATATTTTGGGAGCAGCTAAAATTGAGGCTTTACTCGAGGAAGTGAAAGGAAATTGGGGTAGGGCTGGAGATATTTGGAATAAATTATTTATTTTTGATGAAGCGATTCGTTGTTGGAATGAAGTTGATAATAAGTTATGGGAGGCTAAATGGGCGACTACGAAGCCTGAGAGTTGGAGTCAAAGGGGGTTATATTTTGAGGAGAAAAAAGATTTTGATTTAGCTAATTTTTGTTATGATAAAGCCAATGATTTTGCTGGGAAATTACGTTGTTTTGAAGCCAATGATGATTGGGAATTAGCAGGGGATAAATGTCAAGAAAAAAATCTTTCATCTCAAGCTCAATATTATTATGATTTAGCGGATAAATATTATCAAGAAAAAGGACAATTTCAATCCGCTGTCAAAATGTGGACAAGACTAGAAAAGTTAGATAAAGTTGCTTTAATTTGGGAAAAACTAGAGCAGTGGGAAAAAGCAGGAAATTGTTGGCAAAAACAAGGAGATATTCAACGGGCGGCCGACTGTTGGCAAAAGGCTCAAAAATGGTCAGAGGCTCAAAAATGTTGGCTAGAATTGGGTAAATGGGAAAATTTAGCCCTATCCTATGAATCTCAGCAAGAATGGGTATTAGCAGCCGAAGTTTGGCAAAAACAAGGGGATTTACAACGGGCTGGTTTTTGTTATCAAAATGCCAATGAATGGGTTTTGGCGGAGGATTTGTGGCGAAAATTGGAGTATTGGGGCTATGTGGCGATCGCCCTTCAACAACAAAAAAAATGGCAAGAGGCAGCCTCCATGTGGGCAAAAACAAGCCCCTACGAACTACAAGCCCTATGTTATGAAAGACTAGAAAATTGGGAAAAAGCCAAAGAATCATGGTTAAAAGCCAATAATTGGAGTCAAAGCATTATTTGCACCGAAAAACAACAAAAATGGGATGAAGCCGCCGAAAGCTGGGAAAATTTAGGGGAATGGTATAAAGCAGGGAAAGCATGGCAAACCATTGACGAAATGGAAAAAGCAGCCCTTTGTTATGAGCAAGGTAACTTTTGGGCAGAAGCGGAAATCTGTTGGCGTCACTTAGACGAACAAAGTGCGATCGCCCTTACCCTCGAAAAACAAGAAAAATGGTCACAAGCCGCCGAAATTTGGCAAGAATTAGCCCAATGGAAAAAAGCAGGAAAAGCATGGGAAAAAACAGGAGAAATACAAAAAGCAGCCCTCGTATTTGAAATGGGCAACCACTGGCGCGAAGCCGAAGAATGTTGGCGTATCCTCAATAACGAAAGCAAAATAGAAACCGCCATCAAACAACAAGGCACATGGGTAATGGCCGCCCACGATTGGCTAAAATCAAACCAAATAGAACAAGCAGCCCTCTGCTACGAAAAATGTGAAGACTGGGAAAGAGCTGAAAAATATTGGCTTCAAGCCAACAACCACGAAAAAGTAGCCGAAGTATGCGAACATCAACAAAAATGGCAACAAGCCGCCGATGCCCATCTCCAAAACGATAACCCCGAAAAAGCGGCCCTCTGTTACGAAAAACTAAAAGACTGGGAAAACGCCGAAAAATGTTGGCGTAAATCATGGAAATGGGAACAACTAGCCCGAGTCTGCGAATATCAACAAAAATGGAAACAAGCCGCCGATGCCTGGGTAAAAGCCGATAACCTAGAAACCGCCGTCACCTACTACGAAAAAATTCAAGACTGGGAAAACGCCGAAGAATGTTGGCGAAAACTATCCAACTGGGAAAAACTAGCCCAAGTATGCGAACATCAAGGAAAATGGGAAGAAGCCGCACAACTATGGACATTCTTAAACAACTGGCGAAAAGCCGCCCAAGCCTGTCTAAAAATGGACGACATCGAAACCGCCATCAAATACTACGAAAAAGGAAACTACACCCAAGAAGCAAATCAACTAAAACAAAATAAACCATAATCTATTTTATACTTTAACCTCCGTTCGGGATTTTTCAGTATGGGAGGGACGTAACATGTTACGTCCGTAAAGGTTTCAGGTATTAAGGAGGTGGGGTGATGAGGATAATAATAATTTGACTATTCATTGTTCATTGTCAATTGTTAATTGTTTAAACCTTTGCCCACATCCTCTCCAATGAAATCTTATCTTTACCCATTCAGACTTGATATAATTTTCCATAAGCCCCAAACAACTAACGTAACAAATATCCAGCGCCCCTTAAACAATCAATCAACCAACCTCAGCCATGAAAAAATATCTTACCCTACTCACCCTAACCCTATCCATCCTACCCCTAAGCGCCAAAGCAGAAAACATCGCCCATCTCAACCAACTATTACGCACAAAACAATGTCAAGAATGTGATTTAAGTCAAGTCGGCCTAGTCATGGCAAACCTTTCAGGAGCAAACCTAGTCGGTGCAAACCTCATTGGGGCGAACCTTAGCCGTGCCAACCTCATGGGTGCAGACTTAAGCTATGCTAACCTTACAGGGGCATCCCTCCACGGAGCAAACCTCGCAGGAGTAAACCTTACAGGAGCTATCTTAAACCAAACCGACCTCAGAAATGCAAGGGTAAACGGAGCTAACTTTGAACAAACAGATCTCAGTAACGCCCAAATAGACGGCATCATCGGCATATCTAACAACGCCTTTTCCGCAGAACAATTTTTTGCCTGGGCCCTAGCCGAAGATCGAAAAGGAGACTACCCCGAAGCCCTCAGATACTACAATACAGCCATTGAACTCGATCCAGACATGGCATCTGCCTACCTTGCCAGAGGCATTATCAGAGCTCGCTACGATCGCATGAACATCGCCCTAGAAGACTTTACCAAAGCACAAGCAATATTCACCAAACAAAACAACGAAGAAGGCTTAACCCTTGCCAACCAATTTATTGAACTTAGCCAAGCTAAAATCGAAAATCCCATGGACCCCCTCGGTAGCAATCAAGGTAGCCCCGGTTTTGTTCAAGCCGTTAGTGGAGTATTACCATTTGTATTCAGATTTTTTGGCTTTTAAAAAATATTTTCCGTTGCCCATTCCCCAGACCAATGACCATATCCTTAAAACAAGATTTTATGTCAACTTATTAAAAATTAGCCAAGATAATTAAAAAAAATGAACCTTTCAGGCTTAGCCAATCAACCCTTAAAACATATAAATTGGCAAAAATTAGCAAACAATTATCAACAGCGAAATAAATATCAGTTAGCAGAAAAATCTTACCTTTACCAAACCAAAACAAAAAATACAGGCATTCCCAAAATTCCCGATAATTTAAACCTCAGAGACTATCAAAAACAAGCCATAACAAACTGGTTAAGAAATAGAGGTAGAGGAACATTAAAAATGGCCACAGGCAGTGGCAAAACCATCACAGCATTAGGAATTACCAACGAACTTTATCAACAAATTGGGTTACAAGTTTTATTAGTTATTTGTCCATTTCGCCATCTAGTTTTACAATGGGCAAAAGAAGCAGAAAAATTTAATCTCAATCCTTTTCTTGCCTTTAATAACGTCCATAATTGGCATAATCAACTATCCACAAACCTTTATAACATTAATAATCTTAATAGTCAATTTTTGACAATTATTACCACAAATTCTACATTTATAAGCGAAAATTTTCAAAGTCAATTACCCTTTTTTCCCGAAAAAACTTTAATTATCGGAGACGAAGCCCACAACCTAGGTAGCACCAAATTAAAACATCTCTTACCCAAAAACATTGGCTTAAGACTAGCCCTCTCCGCAACCCCAGAAAGATATTATGACGAAGATGGCACTGATACCCTAATCAGTTACTTCGGAAAAGTATTACAACCAGAATTTACCCTAGCAGATGCCATCAAAAAAAAAGCCCTCGTCAGTTACAACTATTATCCAATCTTTGTTCAATTAACAGAATCAGAAACCCAAAAATATACTCAATTAACTAAGAAAATAGGCTGGGAATTATCTCGGGATAACTCACCCCATAACCGTCATCTTACCGCACTCCTAGTAAGAAGATCCCGCCTAATTGGTACAGCAAAAAATAAATTAATAGCCCTCAAACAACTAATGAGAGAAAGAATAGATAGTCATCACACCATTTTTTATTGCGGAGACGGAAAAATAGAATATCAAGGAAAAACTGAAAGACAACTAGAAATCGTTACCCGCATCTTAGGAAAAGAAATCGGCTACAGAGTCAACATCTACAGTGCCAACACCCCTTTACATGAAAGAGAAATTATCAAAAAACAACTAGAAAAAAAAGAATTACAAGGTATCGTCGCCATTCGTTGCCTCGACGAAGGTATTGATATTCCCATCATTAAAAATGCCGTCATCCTCGCCAGTAGCAGTAATCCCCGTCAATTTATTCAAAGGAGAGGTAGAGTATTGCGCCCCCATCCTAGCAAAAAAGAAGCTAACATCTTCGACATGATAGTAACACCGCCCACCCTAGACAGGGAGATATGGGAAATCGAAAAAAATCTTCTCAAAAAAGAAATTAAAAGGTTTATCGAATTTGCCAACCTCGCTAACAACGCCAACCATGCCAAAGAAAAACTATTTCACCTTCAAAATCAGTATGATGTATATTAAAAATAAGACATAATATCAGCCCCAAACCATCATCCTTGTAACTTTGTATCTTTGCGAGAAAAAATTTTCCCTAACCTTCTGCGCTACCTCTGATAATTATCCACTATGCCTTTACAAATTCTAGTTACTGACGATGACTCAACCATTCAAAACCTAGTCAAAGATTGCCTCGAATTAGAAGGTTATTCGGTTATTTTAGCCAATGACGGAGAAAAGGCACTATCTTTAGCCATGGAATGTCATCCCCATCTGCTGATTTCTGACATCAAAATGCCCCACAAAGACGGTTATCAGCTGGTGCAGGAATTAAGAAATTTCCCCCCTTTTCGTTTATTGCCTGTAATCTTCCTTACTCAGCAAGATAGTATGGAGTCAAAAATTAACGGTTATGAGGCTGGGTGTGATGTTTATTTGGGTAAACCTTTTGAGCCTATGGAATTAATTGCTATTGTTAAACATCTCCTGGAGCGATCGCAAATTATCCAAGCCGAAAGATTATTTAACCATGATAACCCCCCTAGGACAAATAATAATCATATTCCTTCTTGTACCCTTCATCTTACCCAACGAGAAAAGGAAGTCTTAGCCTTGATTATTGAAGGTTTATCCAATGTTCAAATCGCCCATCAGCTATATCTTAGCCCCAAAACCATTGAAAAATACGTTGCCAATTTGCTCAAAAAAACCGACTCCCAAAATCGCACCGAATTAGTGGCTTTTGCCTTTAAAAATCATCTGACTTCTTAAAGGAATGGTCAAGGGTTTTAACCTAAATTGAAGTTAATTAGGCTGGGATTTTATTTGAGAGGTTTTATTTGTCGTAAACATTTAAGTATTTCATATTCAATGATAAACTGTTAGCCTTGTAATTTATTGCAAGGCGAGTAATGATATATCTTCCATATCGGATTGGGTATGACAATAATTTAACGATTCAATTGTTTATATCTTCATTTAAAAGGCTAAAAATGTTATCCCTAACTTAAGTTAACTACCCATGAAAAAGATGAGGACAAAACTAATACCCTCCAAAAAAAACGGCATTGCACGGGTTATGGTATGAAATATAGTTCAATTACACAAAAAACTAAGACCCCTAAATATTACAACTGTTCCCTATTCCCCGTGGTTATCGAGCGAAGTCGAGATGCCCTATTCCCTTTCCCAACGAGAAATCATACCTAAAATCAGCAACGCCAAAAAAACTATTGAGATAATAAAGCCTCCACAAATTCAAAACTAGAAAAAGGGCGTAAATCTTCTATCCCTTCCCCCGCACCAATAAAGCGGATAGGGAGATTTAATTGTTGGGAAACAGCGATCGCCACTCCCCCTTTAGCAGTACCATCTAACTTAGTTAATACCACCCCTGTTAAATCTGCCGCCTCAGAGAACACCTGAGCTTGACGCAGTCCATTTTGTCCGAGGGTTGCATCTAAAACCACCAAAGATTCTACATGGGCATTCACGGCTTTTTTATCGATGATACGGCGAATTTTTGCCAACTCCTCCATTAAATTCTTCTTATTTTGCAGTCTTCCAGCAGTATCTACCAATAATAAATCAGCATTACGGGCGATCGCCGCGCTAATGCCATCAAATACCACCGCCGCAGGATCTGTATTTTTGCCAGGATTAGCAATCACAGGAGTATCAGTCCTTTCCCCCCATACCTTTACCTGCTCCACCGCAGCCGCCCGAAAGGTATCTGCAGCCGCAATCACACAACTATAACCCGAACTTTTGGCCAGATGAGCCAGTTTACCGATAGTGGTAGTTTTTCCTGCCCCATTTACCCCCGTTAACAACCAAATATTTAACTTGCCCTCTTGGGGTTCAAAGGCTTTATCCTCAATATTTTCCAATGGTTTATCCAACAGAGTTTGTAAAATTTCCTTCAAATAGGCGATCGCCTCTTCGGGGGGTAAAGCCTCCTCCCGTAACCTTTCCTGTAGAGTTTTGATAATATAATCCGTCGCCTCAATGCCCACATCCGCACTCAACAACAATGCTTCAATTTCCATCACCGCATCATCATTAAGGGGGCCTTGCCCCACCACAGATTTTAATTGATTAATTAAATTTCGTCGGGTTTTGCCTAAGCCCTGCCTTAATTTTTTCAGCCACTCAAACTCCTCCATGCTCACATCTTCAGCACTTCTACCCTGAGAAGCCAACACCTGCGCTGACCACATGAAATCTTCGTCTAACTCCTCCTCGGTAGTATCCATGGCGGTTTCTTTGAGGGTTTCGAGGCGATCGGATTTTTGCATCCAAGCAGGAACATTTCCCCCCACCTCCGAGGTTTCTTCCTCCTTCTCCTCCACCTGAGCAACTATTTCTGGTGCAGTTAAACTTTTTTCCAAGGATTCAGTTATCCCTTCTTGTTCGCCAGTTTCCTCCCCTACTTCCTCAACCACTTCTTCATCTTTAGAGGTCGGCTTTTCCTCATCCTCAGGTGGGGTAACGGTTTGAGTTTCACCCCCTGTCTTTTGTTTTTGAATATTTGCAAAAGCAGTCTTTGCCCATTCCAAATATTGCTCCTGAGAAGCCGAATCTTCCTCCTCCTCTTTCACCGCTTCTTCTTGAGGCTCAGGGGTAGGGGCAACATCTTGCTTTACTTGCTCTTGATTATTATCTTTATTGCGACGAAACCAATTAAACATATAGAATATAAATGCTATTTTAAACTTATCTTTTACTTTATCTTAATATTTGTAACTCCCCATGTCTAATTTACCCTACCTCAGAATCGGTACTGCCGTAATTGTTAATGATGAAGGGTTAATTCTCATTGACAAAAGAAGAAATAAAGGCACCATGGCTAATAAATGGGAGTTTCCGGGGGGCAAATTTGAAGATGGAGAAAATGCCCAAGAATGTATCGTTAGGGAAATTAAAGAAGAATTAGGTATTGATATTAGAGTAGGAAAACATTTAATGAATGTTCGCCATGACTATCCCCATGTTTCCCTGACTCTCATGGTGTACTATGCCCATATTCTCTCAGGAGAGCCTAAAACCCTCGAATGTGCTGAGATTCGTTGGGTAAAACCAGAACAGTTGTCTGATTTTGATTTTCCTGATGCTAACTATCAAATTATTGAAAAAATTCAAGCCCAAAAGACATTAAACAATTGTTATTCCCCTAACACCTAAAACCTTTCCTTAACCAATTTATTTCATCTTTAAACTAAGGACAATAAAGGGTATCACGGGTATTTCTTCCCGTCACAGGATTTGTCCCAGAAGCAACCTCGCACAACATTTCTTCCACATCAGGACGCAAAAGCACGTCGGTAAAGTCAGCCCCTTCGATGTTGGCTTTTTCAAATTTGGTGTTGGTGGCAAAAGCACCTTCTAAAACGGCGTTATGTAAATTCGCCCTTGTCACCCTAGCCGAGTCTAAGACGGCATTAGTCAGATTTGCTCCTTCTAAGTTGGCTGAATCGAGGTTAGCACCAAAAAAACTTACATTGGAGAGGTTAGCATTAGTAAAGTCACTACTACGCAGGTTAGTTTTATTAAAAGTTGAGCCGCTCAAATCTTGCCCTGAAAAATCTGATTCTACTAAATGGGCTTTGGTATAATCTAGGGCTTGGGCTGGATTGATCAGAGTAATAAATACTATTAGTAAAGAAAGGCTAAATTTTATTAATTTGGATAACATTTTGATTAAACAATAAACTCATTATCTTTTCATTGTATCTTTAATGTTATTCTCCCTTGACAATTGTGGAAATAAGTCTTGGGGTTTGCCTTGTTTGATTACTTTGCCTTTCTCTAATAAAAAGTAACCGTCGGCGTAGGCTAATTCTTCGAGGCGGTGGGTTACCCAAAGGGCTGTGATACCTCTTTCTTTAACTATTTTTTGCACCAAAGCCACTAATTCTATTTGGGTATCTGGATCTAGTAATGCTGTGGGTTCATCTAATAATAATACTTTACAGTGACGGGCGATCGCCCCTGCAATGGCAATTCTCTGCTTTTGCCCTCCACTAAGTGCATAAATAGGTCTTCTTTCCAAATCTAACAAATTAACCGCCAATAACGCCTCTTTGACCCTCATTTTGACCTCTGGTAAAGTCAACTTTTCTTCCACCAAGCCAAAAGCAATATCCGCCGCCACCGTGGGCATCACTAACTGATGATCTGGATTTTGAAACACAAACCCCAAAGGAGAATCAATTTTAATGCTCCCCTCATCAGGGGATAAAATTCCCCCAATTAACCTGAGTAAAGTTGATTTTCCACAACCATTATCCCCCAACAACATCCAAAACTGCCCCTGCGGCACTGCCAAATCACAGCCATTTAAGATGGGGCTTTGAGGATTCCAGCCAAAGTTAAGCTGTGTCGTATGGATACCAAAAGAAGAACTACTCAAAATAAATGTTAAAAATAGTGATCAGAAAACCTAACACCATCCACCCCCAATTATTTTTCCTGTAGCGCCGCAAAAAATCCAGGTACTTTTGCCCCAGTATTAGCACCATCTTTTTGAGAAATAATTACCCCCGTTACCTGATCACTTAAAATAGCAATTTTTTTATCTTCTTGTTTATCACAGGTTAACTCAATTACCTCAGGGGTAGAACCTTTAATTTTGCTCAAAATCTCCTGATAAAGAGCTTGAGCATCACTTTCCTCTTTCTTCTGTACCGATATAGGCATGGGAATGTATCTTACAAGTAAATCAATGGTAAACATAGATAATAACTATTTAATCCTTATTTTTAGATTATTCTAACCTAGGGAGTCCCTCAATTATCAAATTCCCAATCCATAACCCTACAAATTGTCTTCGCGCCCAAACAAAATTAAACTTAAATATTGTTACCGTTTGATTACAAAAATTCTCATTTTTTTATAATTTCTTAACACAACCCTTGTCAAAGGCTCGGTTTTTCCTGTATGATGAATATACACATAAACGTTAAGAAAAGTAAACTTTTCTGAGAGGAGATAAAATCTCTAACCAGAAAACAAATACACTTAACATTAGAAATTATATACATTCGGAGATCACTTTATGACAATTGCAGTTGGACGCGCGCCGGCGCAAAGAGGGTGGTTTGAAGCCCTCGACGACTGGCTCAAAAGAGATAGATTTGTTTTCGTAGGTTGGTCTGGAATCCTTCTTTTCCCCTGTGCCTATATGGCTTTGGGCGGTTGGTTAACAGGCACTACCTTCGTAACTTCTTGGTACACTCATGGTTTAGCTAGTTCCTACCTCGAAGGTGCGAACTTCTTGACCGTAGCAGTATCTAGTCCTGCTGATGCTTTTGGTCATTCCATTCTATTCCTATGGGGTCCCGAAGCTCAAGGCGATTTTACTCGCTGGTGTCAAATCGGTGGTTTATGGTCTTTCGTAGCATTACACGGAGCTTTCGGTTTAATCGGCTTCATGCTACGTCAATTTGAGATTGCTCGTCTGGTCGGTATTCGTCCTT
>NZ_JADEWC010000015.1 GCF_015207825.1 Cyanobacterium stanieri LEGE 03274 | reverse complement strand
TTCTTAAAGTAGTGGTATATCGATAAACTTCGGCTTTACCTACGTTTTGAGAGTTCATCCAGAGACTAACACATTTATTACGTACGAATTGGACTGTACGAATGCCCTCATCGATAGCTTTAAATTGCGGAGGTTTTCCTCTTAGTTTGTACTCTAAAATAAACATTTTACGCTAGTTAGCCCAGAATAATAAATATAATAGCATAAAAAAGTCGCCCTAAAAGAGCGAGGCTTTAAACCCATTCTTTCGGTAAAACCAATTAAATAAAAGAAAGTTTATGGTTACTCCTTTAGGGGTTTTAAGGGTTTCTGAAATAAGGGCTGAAGCCTGGGCTACTAACTAAGCCTATTTTACCTTTAATTAAGTGGGGCTAGTTAGTTTGAAATAGGGTGGGCTTTGCCCACCAATGATATGAGAAAATCTTAACCTTGACTCATACCCATAATTTCATAACCTGCATCTACATAAATAACTTGCCCAGTAATACCACTGGATAAATCACTACATAAGAAAGCTGCGGCATTACCTACCTCTGTTTGGGTAACGGTGCGTTTGAGGGGTGCTGTAGCTTCCACATGGTGAATCATATCAAGGATACCACCCACTGCAGAAGATGCGAGGGTACGAATAGGCCCTGCGGAAATGGCATTAACTCTGACATTTTGAGAACCTAATTCTGCCGCCAAATAACGGACACTCATTTCTAAAGCAGATTTAGCAATACCCATAACATTATAGTTGGGGATTACTTTTACTCCCCCAAGATAGCTAAGGGTAACAATACTAGCACCGTCAGTTAATAAGGGTTTGGCGGCTTGGGTAAGACGGGTAAGGGAATAGGCACTAATATCAAGGGCAGTTTTAAAACCATCACGGGAAGTATTACTAAAATCACCGCTTAAGTCATCTTTTTGGGCAAAGGCGAGACAGTGAATGAGGATGTCTATTTTGCCCCATTGTTCTTTAATTTCGTTAAAGGTTTCTTCAATTTGGACGTCATCTTGTACATTACAGGGTAGGAAAACACTGGGGTTGAGGGGTTCTACTAATTCGCCAACTTTTTTTTGAAAACGTCCTTTTTCATCGGGTAGATAAGTTACACCTATGTTGGCTCCTGCTTTATGTAATTGTTGAGCAATACCCCATGCAATGGAGCGATTATTGGCAATACCTGTAACTAGGGCGTTTTTTCCTGTTAAATCTAACATAGTGAGTAAATTTTATTAGTTGAAATATTTGTTAAACTGATTAAGCGTTAAAGTTTCTTTTATAGGTGCTATGATTTTGACATACCTAGCGAACTATAGTTTTTACCTTTTTAAGATAGGTATTTGTTTTAAAACAAACATACTCTAAAATATCAAAAAACTGTCCTATTCCCACATCTAAAGATGTCTTATAACCCACCACTTGATAACTGGTGCTATTAACAATTAATTATGCCCAATTGAGGTACTTTTTACCCATGATAAAGTTAATCAACTAATGGAAAATGAAATCTTAATTGATCATAGACAGTAATGATATGTCACAATGATAGCGTTATGGATAAATAGAATAAATAATCTGCATGGACAGTTTAAAATTATATGAATACGCTTGGTTAGTGCCAACACTACCCCTAATCTCCGCAATGATAGTGGGTATCGGCTTAATCTCTTTTAACCAAGCTACCAATAAATTAAGACAAGTTAACTCAATTTTTATTATCTCCACCCTAGGAGCTTGTTTAGCCCTTTCTGTGGCTCTTTTTTGGAGTCAGTGGCAGGGTGCCGAGCCTTATACGAGAATGATTGAATGGGCTTCTGCGGGGGATTTTTCCCTGAGTATGGGTTATACCATCGATCATCTTAGCTCATTAATGCTGGTTATTGTTACCACCGTGGCACTGTTGGTGATGATTTACACTGATGGTTATATGGCTCACGATGAAGGTTATGTACGTTTTTATGCCTATTTGAGCATTTTTAGTGCTTCGATGTTGGGGTTGGTAGTTAGCCCTAATCTTGTGCAAGTGTATATTTTCTGGGAGTTGGTGGGGATGTGTTCCTATCTACTCATCGGCTTTTGGTACGATCGCAAGGCGGCCGCTGATGCTTGTCAAAAGGCTTTTGTTACTAACCGTGTAGGGGATTTCGGTTTATTATTGGGGATGCTTGGTTTATACTGGGCTACTGGTAGCTTTGACTTTGGCGAAATGGGACTTAGGCTTCATGAATCGGTTGTCTCAGGGCAACTTGCTGGGTGGTTAGCGGCGTTATTTGCTATTTTGGTCTTTTTGGGGCCTGTGGCAAAATCAGCCCAATTTCCACTCCATGTGTGGCTTCCTGATGCTATGGAAGGTCCTACCCCCATATCTGCTCTGATTCATGCGGCTACCATGGTGGCAGCGGGGGTATTTTTGATTGCTAGGATGTACCCTGTATTTGAGCCTATCCCTGTGGCCATGGACTTAGTGGCTTGGGTGGGTTGTTTTACCGCTCTTTTGGGTGCGACTATTGCATTGACTCAAAATGACATTAAAAAGGGTTTGGCTTATTCTACTATTTCTCAGTTAGGATACATGGTGATGGCTATGGGTATTGGTGCTTATAGTGCTGGTTTATTCCACCTTATGACCCATGCTTATTTTAAAGCTATGCTTTTCCTCTGTTCTGGTTCTGTAATTCATGGTATGGAGGAAGTGGTAGGACATGAGCCTGTTTTGGCACAGGATATGCGTTTGATGGGTAATTTACGCAAATATATGCCCATTACCTCTAGTTGTTTCTTGATTGGTACTTTGGCCATTTGTGGTATTCCTCCTTTTGCTGGATTTTGGTCGAAGGATGAAATTTTAGGTTTGGCTTTTGAGGCAAATCCTGCTCTATGGTTAATCGGCTGGTTAACTGCTGGTTTGACCGCTTTTTATATGTTCCGTATGTATTTCATGACCTTTGAGGGTGACTTTAGAGGAAAGGATCATAAAATTCAAGAGGAGTTGTTGGCGGCAGCGAATATTATTCCCACTGATGAAGGACATCACGGCGATAAACCCCATGAGTCTCCTTTAACTATGACTTTTCCCTTGATGATGTTGGCGATTCCTTCTGTGTTGGTTGGTTTCTTGGGAATGCCTTGGAATAATCGTTTTGAAGAATTTATTGCCTCTCCCAATGAGGCGGTGACGGAAGTTGCTCACCATTTTGATTTGACTGAGTTTCTTATCATGGCTGGTAATTCTGTGGGCATTGCTTTAATTGGTATTACCGTGGCTTCTTTGATGTATAGCAGTAAGAAAATTGACCCTAGTGCGATCGCCTCTAAGTTCCCTACTTTATACCAATTTTCCCTTAATAAATGGTACTTTGACGAGTTTTATGACAGTGTCTTTGTCAAAGGCTGTCGTCGTATTGCTAGGGGTATCATGGAAGTCGATTACAAAGTGGTAGATGGTGCTGTTAACCTAACGGGCTTATTTACCATCGTCAGTGGTGAAGGCTTGAAATATCTGGAAAATGGACGAGCACAATTTTATGCCCTCATTGTTTTTGGTGCTGTATTGAGCTTTGTTATTGCTTTTAGTGTTATTGGCTAAATACTACGACAATTCACATTAATATGAGAGGTGCAACAATGTTGCACCTTTTTTTGTAGCATTTTGTTCTGTTACATTTAAAGAATTTAATTTAAAGACAAAGTATAGATATGGGCAAAACTAGAAAAACATCTAAAATAGTCTCATTAATTACTAATATCTACGTTAATCATGATGAATGCAATTAAAAAAATATTAATTGGTTTTTTTCTAATCATCGGTTTACCCATAACTTTCTTGACTCTTTTTCAAATAATTGATAGTAATACCGCTCAAGATGACAGAGAAGGGGCGATCGCAGCTTTATTTATTCTCGGTTTACCTCCCACAGGTATCGCTACTTATTTAATCTTGGACTTAAAACATAATCAAAGAAACAATGTTGACAAAAATAAAATTGATAAAGAACAAATATTCTTGCAGATATTAGCAGAAAATGAAGGAGAAATAACGGTACTAAAATTTGCTTTACAAGCTCAATTACCCGTAGAAAAAGCCAAAGAATATTTAGATAATAAAGCTCAAGAGTTAAATGGTGATTTTTCAGTAAATGATCAGGCAGGAATAGTTTATAAATTCTATATTTAAAACATTTTTTTTGTTAAATAACCTTATTTATTAACTTCCCCTAAAATAAGTAATATTTATCACTATCCCAAGGAGATGTAAATTGTTCATGTACCCTTAGTAAGGTATGATCGGATACGGTCATCAGAACGAGACAAAAGACACGAGAGCATAGTTAAAGAGAAACCATGAAAAAGCTGATCGAAGGACTACACCGCTTCCATGCTGGTTATTTTGAAAGCCACAAAGAATTATTTGAAAAACTTTCCCAAGGACAACATCCCCGTATCCTCTTTATTACTTGTTCTGACTCTCGCATTGACCCCAATTTGATTACCCAAGCCAATGTAGGTGACTTATTTGTAATTCGTAACGCAGGAAATATAGTGCCGCCCTACGGTGCTACCAATGGAGGAGAAGGGGCATCCATTGAATATGCTATCACTGCCCTTGGTATTGAGCATATAATCGTTTGTGGTCATTCCCATTGTGGTGCGATGAAGGGTTTATTAAAAATGTCGAAATTAGAGGAGCAAATGCCCCTTGTGTATGATTGGTTAAAACAAGCAGAGGCTACCCGTCGTCTTCTCAAGGATAATTATGGAGATCTTTCCGATGAAGAAGTTTTACCCATTGCGATCGCAGAAAATGTCCTCACACAACTAGAAAATCTAGCTACCTACCCTGTGATCAGAAGTAAACTATATCAAGGTAAATTGGCGCTTCATGCTTGGGTATATAACATTGAATCGGGAGATGTGTTAGCCTATGATCCAGTTAGTCATGATTTTGTGGACTTAGAAACTAGAAACGCTCCCCCTGAATTTATCTATGATTTAAAACCAACTAACTACTATCGCAAAGTTTCTCAAGCTAATTCTATGATAGATGATACCCATGATAGTAATGATTCCTCTTCATCCATGGCTTATCAAGTAAAGGAAAAATCAGAAACTAAAGCCCCTGCTGTTACTAATAATTATCCTCGCTCTAATCGTCTTTCCCTCGAACAAGCTGAACGTATTTACAGGGGTTCATATTAATTATTAATGGTTATCTTTTAAGCTCACCACAACACTTTTTAAATCAATGTACAATTGACAATGGACAATTAACAATTAAAGTTGTGGGAAGGGAATATAGTAATTACTTATTCTAAACAATAATTGTCTTCATTCCCCCCACCATTGGAGGCAATGGGGGTAATTTCTGATTACTTTTTCCTTGATTCAAAACAAATTTTAAGAAAAAACTATGGCATATTATTGGTACAAAGCGTTTCATCTTATTGGGATTGTGGTTTGGTTTGCAGGGTTATTTTATATGGTGCGCTTATTTGTTTACCATGCCGAAGCTAGGCAAGAAAGCGAACCAGCACAAACTATTTTGACGAAGCAATATGAGATAATGGAAAAACGTCTCTATAATATCATCACTACCCCCGGGATGATTTTAACGGTAGCCATGGCGGTAGGATTGATTTCCACTGAACCTGAGGTGTTAAAATCGGGATGGTTACACGCCAAATTTTTGTTTGTGGGTTTACTCCTGGTTTATCATTTTTGGTGTGGACGTATTATGAAGAAGTTAGCAAAAAATGAAAATTCTTGGACTGGGCAACAGTTTCGGGCTTTTAATGAAGCGCCTACCATTCTTTTGTTAGTGATTGTTTTATTAGCTATTTTCAAAAATAATTTACCCCTTGATTTAACTACTTGGTTAATTGTGGCTTTGGTAATTTTGATGGCGGCTAGTATTCAGTTATACGCTAAAAAACGTCGTCAAGATAAGGAAAAACTAGCTCAAGAGTTGGCTCAAGAAAATTAGATTTTATAGGGCGATTTTCTACTTTTATTATAAGGTGCGATCGGGTCGCCCTTTTTTATATATTTAATTTTAAATTAATCAATCAAAATAAACACTAATATTTTTTTATTTACCTTTTTTATTAAGTTTTAATTGTCAACTATTGGCAAATAATAAATAACTTGAATTCAGGATAATTTGTTATCAATATATTATATTTTTGTGCTTTCTCCACTGTGTAAACAATGGACAATTAACCATTGACAATAAACAATTAATATCTTTATATCTATTCCTCGTGGTTGATGAGCGAAGTCGAAATATCCTGTTCCCTTCCTCAACGAGAAATCATACCTAAAATCAGCAACGATACTTAATCTATTACGGTAATGGTATTCAAGCTATTATCCGTTGCCCCCGTAATCATAGCACCATTAATGGTCATTTTTTTGAGATAATTTAAACTTTCCATGGTAATTTTTTCTCCTACCATCAAAATAGGAATACCGGGAGGATAGACAGAAATTGTTTCACCGCTAACATGATTTATACTATCTTTTAAACTAACTCTTTTTTTCTTTGCCCAATAGGCTTGACGAGGAGACATTAAAAACTGAGAATCAAAATTATAACAACCATAAAAAAGCTGTTTTTGAGGGTTTTTATTCTCATATTTCCTTAAACTTGTTAACCCATGAATTAGTAAATCAATATCAGTATTATCATTGCCCATCGAAATAATAAAAGTTAAATTTTTTAAAGACGGTAACTCACAGGTAACCGCCAATTTTTCATGAAGAATTTCATCTGCCAAATAACCATTTATTCCTAAACCACTAACATTAACCGTTAATCTAGTAACATCTAAATCATGAAAACTAGAAGTCACCTTTTCCAACTTCAGCACTTGTAAATAATCTAAATCTTCTATAACTTCCCTTGCCCTTGTTGCTAAACCAATAGTCTGATTTAATAATCTTTTACCTTCTTTCGCCATTTGCGTAGTCGCTGACTCCAAAGAAGCTAATAGAAGATAACTAGGGCTAGAAGACTGTAATAATTGTAATGCGTTACTAAGGCTATCAGCGTCAACCAAACTTCCTTGTAAATGAAGCATTGAAGCCTGGGTTAAAGCACCCAAAACTTTATGGGTAGATTGTATAACAACATCAGCCCCCGAAGCTAGGGCAGAAGATGGTAATTGAGGGTGAAAAGTAAAATGGGCGCCATGGGCTTCATCAACAATTAAAGGAATATTATAACCATGGGTAATTTTGGCAATCCCTTGAATATTGCTACAAATACCGTGGTAGGTAGGGGAAACTATTATCACCCCTTTCACATCATCATGATTTTGTAAAACCATCTCAATTTGTTGAGGAGATATGCCATAGCAAATGTCAAAATTTTCATCATATTCGGGATTAATAAATATTGGTATTGCCCCTGATAAAACTAATCCATAAATTACTGATTGATGAACATTTCTTGGCAAAACAATCTTGTCACCCTCTCGACAAGTCGCCAAAATAGATGCTATGATACCGCAGGTTGAGCCGTTAACTAAAAACCAAGTTTTTTTTGCTCCAAAAGTTTCGGCAGCAAATTCCTGGGCTTCTTTAAGCACTCCTTCAGGGGCAAAAAGATTATCTAATTCTGGTAATTCTGGTAAGTCTGCTTTAAAAACTGATTCGCCTAAAACCTTTTTTAATGCAACATTAGCGCCTTTTCCCTGTTTGTGTCCGGGGGCATAGAAAGGGGCATGGTGTTTTGTTAGGGATTTTATTAATTGTTTTAGGAGAGGGTTATGCACCGATAATAAGCTAATTGATTACATTTTTTATTATAAATCTTGCAGGTTATTTCTTGCTAAACTCGTTAAATATTAGTCACCTTATTTAATTTTTATAAGATTATTTACGGATTAATTATAATATTGATTATCAGATAATAAATTTAAAAATAAATATTTTTTTAAGAAAAAATGTTAAAATAAATTATACTAAAGATAGTTTTTACCGCAAATTTTAAATTATGCCTTGGTTTGTGAAAATAGAAAAAGGAATAGTTGCTAAACATATTTTTGATCAATATGTTCCTGCACATTTAGAGTATGTTGCCCGATTAAATAAATTAGGTCATGATGCTAAAACGGGTTATTGGAAAGAAGATGAAGGGGGAATGTTGATTTTTCAAGCTGATTCCATAGAAGAAGCTAAAACCATTGTAGAAAATGATCCTTTAATACTAAATAAATGTGTTGAATACGTCTTACATCAATGGTGTGTGGTGGGTTAAGGTGCGCTGGAAAAGTAAATTATTTTATAGTATATACTAAGTAAAAAAATTAGGATAAAAATTCTCCTAATTGTAAGTGAGTACCATTAATAAAATTCCAAGCAGACTGTAATTTTTTTCCCGCTAATTGTACCTCTAATATTAATAATAAACCTGAACCTGTTTGAACTATAAAACCAAAGTTTTTAACTGTTTTAACTATTTCTCCAACTTCTCCTTTTACTGAATCTATATCTGATAGATAAGATTTAATTTTCAATAATTCAGGGGGAAGTTCAAGATTTTCTATATCTTGAAGGGGTATGCTATTACAAATCTTGAGTTTTTGTTGTCTGAAAGTAGTAAAACAGTTTGGATAAAAAGCCCTGATTTGATTGTGAATTTGCCCAGCAGAGTTTTTCCAATTAATTAAGTAGTCTTCTTTATTAATTAATCTTGCATGGGTGGCGAGGGCGTCATCTTGAGGAGTAGGTTTGATGTCTGGAAGTTTTGCCAAGGTTTGTAATAATAACTGTGCGCCTTGGGTAGCTAATTTTTCGGCAAGAGTATCGCTATTTTCTAGTAACGAAATAGGGGTATATGCTTTTAGTAACATCGCACCTGTATCCATTCCTTCATCCATTAACATGGTGGTAATACCTGTTTCTTGTTTTCCGTCATAAATACTCCATTGAATAGGGGCTGCGCCTCGATATTCTGGCAATATTGAGCCATGAACGTTAATACATCCATACTTAGGCATTTGCAATATCTGAGACGATAAAATTTGTCCATAGGCAACGACAACAAAAACATCAGCTTGACTTTGTTGTAATAACTGTAAAGTAGTTTGATCTTTTTTGATACGATGAGGTTGCCAAATAGGAAGATTATGTTGCAATGCTGTTTTTTTGACGGCGGAGGGTATCATTTTACTTCCTCTACCTCTACGTTTATCGGGTTGCGTGACTACGGCAATTACTTGATGATTGTTATCATTGAGTAGTTTTTCTAGGGTTGCAACGGCAAAATCAGGAGTGCCAAAAAAGACGATGCGCATTGTAAAAGTTTATCTCATGGTTGTTTTCGCAAGTTTATTATACTACCACGGGGATAAAGGTGTTAGCAGAGGGTTTGTATGATTGGAAAACTCGATATTTTTCTACGATGTAATTCATTACATCGCTAGTAATATTGGTATGGGGACGGTGATAGATATAATCAAATATATAGAATTAATAATCTACAGAATCGTTTAAATTTATAATATTTTTTATCCAGCGCACCTTAATGGTTAAGCATGGTTAAAAGTTTAGATTCTGAAATAATTGGAATCTGTAATTCTTGAGCTTTTATTAGTTTTGAACCTGCTTTTTCTCCTGCTAATAAATAGTCTGTTTTACTACTTACTGAGCCTGTTACTTTTCCTCCATATTTTTGAATTAAACCTTTAGCTTCATTTCTTGTTAATTGATTTAATGTTCCTGTAATTACAAATGTTTTTCCTTCTAGTATTAATTGTTCATCATCTTTTTGAGTATTATCATTTTGTAGGGTAAGATTATAACTTTTTAAAAGATTAATTAGTTGTTTATTTTGCTCAAGACGAAACCATTCTAACAAGGAATTAGCAATTTCTTTGCCGATACCATTAATTGCCTCTAAATCGGTATTATTAGCATTTGCTAAACTGTTTATATCTTGAAAATTATCCGCTAAAATTTTAGCATTTACTGCACCCACATAACGAATTCCTAAACCGTATAAAACTTTGGCAAAAGGTTGTTTTTTACTATCTTCAATGGCAGTGATTAAATTTTGAGCTGACTTTTCCCCCATCCTTTCTAATTCGGCAATTTCAAAGGCTTTTAATTCATATATATCGGCAATGGATTTAATTAATTTATGTTCCATTAACAACGTAACCACTTTTTCTCCTAACCCTCGAATGTCCATGGCGCCACGGGATGCCCAATGGATTAAGCTACCTCGCAAGATGGCAGGGCAGGAATTATTTACACAACGGGTGACGACTTCATTTTGGGGGCGTACTAATTCGGAAGCACATTCGGGACAATGGGTGGGAAACTCGAAGGGGTGAGTATTTTTGGGGCGTAATTCGGGGATAACTCTTACCACTTCGGGGATAATTTCCCCTGCCTTGCGAATAACCACGGTATCTCCCACTCTAATGTCTAATTGTTGCAAAAAGTCGTAATTATGTAAAGTGGCTCGTTGAACGATAGTTCCGGCCAATGATACTGGTTTCATGATTGCCATGGGAGTCACTGCTCCAGTGCGTCCTACGTTGACGGTTATTTTTTCAACCATGGTGGGGGTTTCATCGGCAGGGTATTTAAGGGCGATCGCCCATCGGGGAAATTTTTGAGTGAAACCAAGTTGATTTTGAAGATTTAGGGAGTTTATTTTAATAACAATACCATCGGTCATGTAGGGTAATTTTTGACGATTGTTTTCCCAGTAATTACAATAATCAATTACGTCTTCTAAAGTTTGACAAACTTGATAATTAGGGTTGACTAAAAAACCAATTTGTTGTAATAAATCTAATGACTCTTTTTGGCTATGAATATAAATATTTTCGCTATTTAAGTATAAGTTATAAGCAAAAAATTGTAACTTTCTTTGACTAACAATATTAGGATCTAATTGTCTTAAAGTTCCTGCGGCGGCGTTGCGAGGATTGGCGAATAAATTTTCTTTGTTTCTTGCCCTTTCTTGATTAATTCTTTCAAATTCTTGGAGGGGTAATAGGGCTTCTCCTCTTACTTCTAATATGGGAGGTGGATTATCTAATTTGAGCTTGAGAGGAATAGAACGAATGGTGCGTAAGTTGGTGGTAATATCTTCTCCTGTAATACCGTCACCCCTTGTTAAACCCCTTGTTAATATGCCATTTTCATAGGTAAGGGCGATCGCACTGCCATCTATTTTTAATTCACAAATATAATCAAAATCAACGGTATTAGATAACTGTTTTTGCCATCTATTTTCCCACTGTTTTAACTCCTCGAAGTTAAAAGCATTATCCAAACTATAAAGAGGAATATTATGCCTAACAGAATTAAACTGACCATCTAATTTATCTCCTATTCTTTGAGTGGGACTATCTACGGTAATTAATTGAGGATAATCTTTTTCTAGGGTTTGTAATTCCCGATAAAATTGATCATAAACTGAATCTTCCATAATGGGATTATCCAACACATAATAAGCATAACTTGCCTCTTGCAATTTAGCTTTTAACTGTTGAACTCGATTACTTATTTCAGTAGGAATAGAAGCCATAATAATGGAGAATTAATAATTATAATTTAATTAAAACATACCTTAGTTCAATTCATTGAACGATAAAATGTTAGCCTTGTAATTCATTGCAAGGCGGTTGAAGATATACTTTCTACATCGAATTTGATATTATATCCAAATCCACTCACCACGGTAAAATAATTAAACATTAAAATAATTAGAGTTGTTGCGAAATAGTTTTTTTGCCAAATTTAGTCCTTATTTGATAAGGGTTTCAGATACGCAGATATTTAATTCACAACAAGTCTATTAATTTTAGTTCAATTTATTGAACGAACTACCCTTAGCCGTGTAATAAATTACACGGTGGGCGAAGACAAAATCTATTTATAACTAATTCTCCGAACTTAATATTAATCAAAAAACAAAAAAAGGGTGGACATATTGCCCACCCCAAAATTATTTATAAAGTTTCAACTTAGTAGTCGAAGTCTCCGCCACCAGCAGGGGCAGCACCTTTATCCTTTTCAGGTTTATCAACAATGATACACTCAGTGGTTAATACCATTCCAGCGATGGAAGCGGCATTTTGAATACCAGAGCGAGTTACTTTCGCAGGATCAACGATACCTGCGTCAAACATATCAACATACTCGTTGTTAGCAGCATCATAACCAGTGTTAAAGTCTTTTTCCTTAACTCTTTCAGCTACTACAGCGCCATTTTGACCAGCATTTTCGGCGATACGTTTTAAGGGTGCAGTTAAAGCACGGGCAACAATTAAAGCACCAGTTAACTGCTCGGCGGTTAAATTGCCTTTTGCCCATTCTTCCAATCCAGGGGCGAGGTGAGCTAGGGTAGTTCCACCACCGGGGACGATACCTTCTTCTACCGCTGCTTTAGTAGCGTTGATGGCATCTTCTAAGCGTAGCTTACGATCTTTCATTTCGGTTTCGGTGGCCGCACCTACTTTAATTACAGCTACACCACCGCTTAATTTGGCGAGGCGCTCTTGTAATTTTTCTTTGTCGTAGGAAGAATCAGATTCTTCGATTTGACGACGAATTTGATCGCAACGACTCTTAACTTCTTTTTCGTTACCTTCAGCTACGATGGTGGTGGTGTCTTTGGTGATGGTTAAACGACGGGCAGTACCGAGTTGATCTACGGTAGTAGTATCTAATTTGAGTCCTGCATCTTCGCTAATCATTTGTCCACCAGTGAGGATGGCAATATCTTCGAGCATTTGTTTACGGCGATCGCCAAAACCAGGAGCTTTAACCGCTGCCACGTTTAATACACCACGGATGCGATTTACCACTAAAGTGGCGAGGGCTTCTTTCTCGATGTCCTCAGCGATGATGATTAAGGGCTTACCTTGACGGGCAACTTGTTCTAAAACGGGAACTAAGTCTTGAACTAAAGTGATTTTTTTATCGGTGATGAGGATGAAAGGCTCTTCAAATACTGCCTCCATACGCTCAGCATCGGTTACAAAATAAGGGGAGATATAACCTTTCTCGAAACGCATACCTTCGGTGATTTCAAGTTCAGTTTCCATGGACTTACCTTCTTCGAGGGAGATAACGCCTTCTTTACCTACTTTATCCATGGCTTGGGCAATCATTTCACCTACTTCGGTGTCATTACCCGCAGAAATAGCACCTACTTGGGCGATCGCCTTGCTATCTTCAATTTTTCTAGCATGGGCGGCGATTTTTTCCACTAAATGTTCAGTGGCCTTGTCAATACCACGCTTGAGGGCGATGGGGTTAGCTCCAGCGGCAACGTTGCGTAAACCTTCTTTAACGATGGCGTGGGCGAGTACGGTGGCGGTGGTAGTACCGTCTCCAGCTACATCATTGGTTTTGGAAGCAGCTTGACGAATCAAAGCAACCCCAGTATTTTCGATGTGATCTTCTAATTCGATTTCTTTAGCAATGGTTACACCATCGTTAACGATTTGGGGTGCACCAAATTTCTTTTCTAATACAACGTTACGACCTTTAGGACCTAAGGTAACAGCAACGGATTCGGCTAACAAATCGATACCACGCTCTAGGGCGCGACGGGCTTCTTCATTATAAATGATAGACTTGGACATAGTTATTCTTGCTTATTTACTCTAAAAGTTGAAATAATTTTATGGTTTAAAAGGTTGTAGTTTGCTCGATGATTTCGAGCTACCTTCAAGGGTTTTATATAAAATTAGGAAACTACAGCGAGAATGTCTTTTTCGGAAAGTAAGACATAATCATCGTTACCGAGTTTGATGTCAGTACCTGCATATTTGGAGTAAAGAACTTTGTCCCCTACTTTTACTTCCACAGGAGTGCGAACACCTTGATCATTTACTTTACCATCGCCCACGGTGACCACCTCACCAACTTGGGGTTTTTCTTTTGCATTGTCAGGTAAGTAGATACCACCAGCAGTTTTTTCTTCAGCTTCACTTACTTTGACGAAAACACGATCGCCCAAGGGCTTTACAGTTGATACATTAATGGTAATTGCAGCCATTGATGGTTTACTCCTTAATTTCTCTATAATTAATACTTTTAATCGCTCGGAGAAAATGTTTTTAGCACTCTCACCTTACGAGTGCTAATTTAACCGAAATCATCATACCATAGCAATGGGTTTTATTGTACGGGTTTCCGAACTACAAGTCAGGTGTTAGATATTGGGTATTAGGTATCAGGTTTTCTAATGATACAGAGATGAGAGTTTAGGATATTTTGGGGGTAAATCTATTTATTTTCAGACGTTGCTTGATGATGGTATGAAATATTATCAAATTACAATAAACGTTGAATATTTAAAATATTGTTACTATTCCCCGTTCCCTATTCCCCGTTCCCCAACTAAACTAAAAATCATATCCAAGTTCAGCAATGCCTATTTTCAAAGTTCATCGGTAAAGCGTTGGGTTGGCTGAAAATGAAAAGGCCCGGCCACTGAACCCCATAAAAGTTCGTCAGTTTCCAAGTCTCTGCCACGATCAAAACTAATGAGTTTATTTTCGTCAATCTCGAAACTATTATCAAGGTAGGATTTTTTGCCCTTACGTTCCACAATACAAGCCTTACCCGGTTTAACATGACCTTTAAAATGAGTCCCTGTCCACTGGGCAATCATATCACAACCGTTCATTTTTTCAAGATGATCAAGGGTCAAGTCTTTGAGCTTTTCAGGGTTGCGAGAAGCTCCATAAAATTCCTTTTCTTCTTTAAGTTTATAGTGTTCTAACTCAAGATGATCATCCACTGCTTTAATGGTAAATACCCTTAAACGATAGGGTTGAGAAAGTAAAAAGTCGTAGGCTTGTTCTAGGAAAAAACTAACTTCCCCGAATAGGGAATGGGGTAAGGGGCGCATACATACCCGAATATGAGCAAAGAAAGGAGGGTTTTCTATGGCTTGAGGTTCGTTACTAAAGTCAGCCGCCATTAGTCTGGCGAGGGCTTTTACATCTGTGGAATTACTCATTTTTTAAAATATTTTATTAATAATAGAAACAGTCTTTTTTTATATAATTTTTGTAGGGAGTTGTAAAGATTTTACCCCCCCTAGCTCCCCGAATTTGTGCAGGTTTGATTTATTCTAAAATTTGTTGGTTAGGGCAGGGAATAGGCAATGAGAAATAGTTTTTAATGGTTTATGGTTATCAATGGATAACCCAAACATTTTTAACTACTTCTTAATCCTGAAATTGCTAAAAAGCCGTATTTTAATACTGGTAAAGATTTAAGCGTTGTTGCATTCCTACTTTGAATCACTTCTGCCGAATTTGCGGGGGGAATAAAACTCTTTTTGTTTAGTCTTACCAACCTGTTATGGCGGGGGAGTCTAATAAGGAATCAAGATTGGGTTGGGTGGTTTTTTCATCTTCAGATTTTTCCCTTACTTCAATACAAAAAGTAGCGGTGTTAAAACCTCCAAATCTTTGTACGGTGCTAGTGCGTAATCTAACATCATCGCTCACAAACCAAAAACGCTCATGGATTGTCATGGTTTCGTATTCGGTGGTTAAAACCAAGGCATCTTCATCATCAAGGTAATATTCTCCCGCAACAGGTACGATTTCGGCGTAACCTCTTTCCCTGAGTAATTTCCCTTGGCGGGGGTTATCAGCTTCGGGAATGAGGGCGAAGACGGTTTCTCCTTTGTGGCTTTCGTCTTCTTTATCCCATGCCATGGCACCATCCCAAGTGACATAAGAGCCTCCCACGGATTTTTCGGGATCAAATTGGTGCATTTCGCAGATTTCTTTGATTTTGGGATTATTTTTATCGAGGGTTTCTACTCTGATTTCTGAGCCTCCACTTTCGGCACGGCGGAAGGGTAGATGGTGGGTTGTACGTTGCGATCGCCACTTACCAGCGCTATTTTGAAAAAAGGTTAATCCATCCATTTTATATCTATTTTTTATCTGAATATTTTTATTTTTACCATAACCTAATTAGCGTTTAAGGGTCAACTTAACAATTGACAATGGACAATGGACAATGGACAATTAATTTCCATTCAAATAGTTTCCCTTTCTCCCCATAAAAGGGGAGATGTCGAAGACAGAGGGGTGGGAATTTAGGGGAAAATTAACCCAAATTTGGGGATTTGGTGTGCCAGTCGGTGGCTTGTTGGAAGGCGTAACCGACTTTAAATAAAACATCTTCCCGTAACACGTTACCGATTAACTGCATTCCGATGGGTAAATTTTGACCATCAAAACCGCAAGGAATACTCATACCGGGTAAACCTGCGAGGTTAACAGGGATAGTCATTAAATCTGATAAATACATAGTAAGAGGATCATCAGTTTTTTCTCCGGCCTTAAAAGCAGTGGTGGGAGAGGTGGGGGAAATTAACACGTCCACATCAGCAAAAGCATTGTCAAAGTCTTGTTTGATTAAAGTTCTCACTTTTTGCGCCTTGAGATAATAAGCGTCGTAATAACCGGCAGAAAGGGCATAGGTACCTAACATGATACGACGTTTTACTTCTTTGCCAAATCCTTGCGCCCTAGTTTGGGTGTACATATCCATAAGGTTATCAGCTTTGCTTCTGATGCCATATTTAACCGCATCATAACGGGCGAGGTTGGCGGAGGCTTCACTAGGGGCGATGATGTAGTAAACGGGTAAACCATAGCGGAAACGGGGACAAGAAATTTCTTTTACCTGCGCACCTAGTTTTTCTAATTCTTTGATGCCTTGGTTAACGGCTTCGGCGACGACGTTATCTAATCCTTCCCCAAAGGTTTCTCGGATGATGCCCACTTTCAAGCCTTTTAAGTCAGTGGTAAAGGATTTGCTATAGTCAGGGATTTCTACTTTTAAGCTAGTGGAGTCTTTGGAGTCGTAACCGGCGATCGCCCTTAACAAAATACCTGCATCCTCTACAGTGTGAGCAAAAGGCCCAATTTGATCCAATGAAGAAGCATAAGCCACCAACCCAAAACGAGACACTAAACCATAGGTAGGTTTTAAGCCCACAACCCCACATAAAGAGGCAGGTTGACGGATTGAACCCCCAGTATCAGATCCCAAGGAAACCACACATTCATCGGCAGCCACGGCGGCCGCAGAGCCTCCAGAAGACCCCCCCGGCACTCGGGTGGTATCCCAAGGGTTAGCGGTTACTTGATAACCTGAATTTTCCGTAGAGCTTCCCATGGCAAACTCATCTAAGTTAGTTTTACCTAAAATTACTGCCCCTTGGTCATGGAGTTTCTGGGTGACGGTGGATTCATAGCTAGGGGTAAACCCTTCGAGGATTTTTGAACCGCAAGTGGTGGGAATGCCCTTGGTGGACATATTATCCTTCACGGCGATGGGAATGCCTTCTAGGGTGCCTATTTCTTCTCCCCTAGCGATTTTTTCATCAACTTTTTGAGCGCTGTTTAGGGCTAAATCCTTGGTGATATGAAGATAGCTTTTTATTTGGGGTTCTAGTTTCTCGATGGTATTAAGATATTCTTGGGTAATTTCTACCGCTGAACGTTCTTTATTGATAAGCTGTTTGTGTAACTGGGAAATGGAAGCCATGAATAGTAATTGATAATTAATAATTGATAATTAATAATGAATAGTTAGTCTTTTCGATTAAGAAATTAACTCATTATCTATGACTCAAAGTAACGCTTTAAGTATAATCATTCATTGTCAATTGTCCATTGTCAATTGTCAATTTTTGTCCTCCATGGTCAATTTTTAATATCGTTTCATCATCCTTGCCATTTGTCGCTCATCATCACGGCGTTTGATGGTTTCCCGTTTATCATGGAGTTTCTTACCCTTACCTAAACCAAGATTTACTTTAATCCAATCTCCTTTGATGTACATTTTCAGCGGAATAAGAGTTAATCCTTTTTGTTCTAATAAACCGATTAATTTATTGATTTCTTTTTTGTGTAACAATAATTTGCGATCGCGCTTAGGTTCATGGTTAAAATACTGCCCTGCGGTTTGATGGGGGGCGATGTGAACATTCATCAACCATGCTTCCCCATTACGAATTAAACAATATCCATCCCTCAGATTCACTTTTCCAGCCCTAACGGATTTTACTTCTGTGCCGCCTAGCTGAATTCCTGCTTCATAAGTATCTAAAATCTCATATAGGTATCTCGCCTGACGATTATCACTTATAACTTTAATTGGTTTTTTTTCTACCATAAACAAGTTTTATTTTGTCTGCAATCTTACTATTATATCTGATGTTTGATAGATATATTTTCAGTTAGGGTAGAGAATGGGGAATGGGTAATAGTTTTTAGCGGTTTATCATGGTAAATTCTTTAACCTAACACCTAATATCCGACACCTTTTAAGATATAAATTTTATTCCCAACTCAAGTTGATATTTATAGTGATGAAATGATTTAATCAACCTAATTCGGGGATAATACCTAACACAAAATACACAACACCTAATATTTAATTGCTATAAAATTATTCTTGGATAATTCCCCTTAATTCACCACCACGATTCATAGTTGTGTGAATATCAATATATAAATTACCTTCCCCTAAAGCCATTACTTGCTCATCGGATAATTGATAAGTACCAGTGAAAAGGCCGCTTAAACCATTTTCTGAGGTAGTGACAGATAAAGCATCCACAAAAGTTCCATTTTCTTCAGGAGTACCCAAATGTAAGTGTACTGCAGAAGTTACATCAGGATTAGGAGGATTTAAGGGATCGCTTTCATAGTCTCGTAAAGGGCTACTTAAACCATTAAAGCTACCGTACACCATTAGGGTATTGTTTTCGCTTAAAATTGCCACTGCTACGCCCCCTGCGTTGCTTGTAACGGGTTGGGGATAAATATTATTCCCCGATAACATTGCTGTCATCACTTTAAATCCCATTTCCATGGTTTCTTCTGAGGGTGACTCCTCCATCATCATTTGCCCTTCTTCATTCATTTGAGCCAAATTATTGGTTTTAGACTCTGATTCCACCTCAGTGTTTAAGGCGTTTGATGGTAGGGTGAAATTAGTGGCAAAAATAAGGGCGATCGCACTTACGGATAATTTGGAGAATAATGACTTAATGTTGTTCATGGTTTCCACAGAAAATAGTTTTATGATTTCAAAAATTGGATAAAAATAGCACAATTAATTAGCACTACGCCCCTATAGACGGCAACTCCACCAACAAAGTTCACAAAATATTTGATATGTGGAAAATGATATTAAAACCACTCATCATCATCCCAATCATTCTCGTAGGGAATATCACGTTTACGGGGAGAGCGATAATTGACATCTTCGGGATAATCATCATAACCCCTACGGCTAGGAGGAGGCGCGGGGCGTGAAGGAGGGCGACGACTAGGAGGAGAGGAAAGCCCTGCACCATAATCATAATCATTAACACTGTTACCACCATAACCACGGTCATAACCAGAGGACATTCTACCACCGTAAAGAGTAGAATCCGTTTGACGATAAATATTTCTTGAATCTCGAGGATTATATAACTCATCCTCATCATCGCCGATAAAGGTTTTCTTGATAGACTCGAAGAAGCCTTCTTCCTCATCATCATATTGTAGTCTTACCTCTCGGTTCAACTCGTATAATACATCTTGTAGGTCAGCTTGATTACGGTCTAATTTGCGATCGTCATTTTGTTCCAAACTATCAAGAATTTCTCGACATAAAGACTCAATATCTCGACGATAGGGGTTAGTAAATTGACTACCAAAATCGAGGGTAACTTCTCGCAATCTTCTTTGGGCTTGATCGGTTAAAGCCTTAGCTCGATTACGTTTCTCCACTCTTTCCCTTCTTTCTCTATCCTCTCGGGCATATTCTTCGGCTTCTTGCATCATGCGGGTAACTTCGAGCTGAGAAAGGGTTGAAGCTCCTTGAATTACCACGCTTTGCTCTCTGCCTGTGGTTTTATCCCTAGCCATTACTTGCAAGATACCATTGGCATCAATATCGAAGGCAACTTGTATTTGAGGCACTCCCCGGGGCGCAGGAGGGATTCCCGTTAATTTGAAACGTCCAAGGGATTTGTTATCCTCTGCCATTTCCCTTTCCCCTTGCACGACGTGAATTTCTACGGAGGTTTGATTGTTTTCGGAGGTAGAAAAAACATCCGAGCGTCTCACGGGAATAGTGGTATTACGGGGTAATAATTTTTTAGTTACTCCGCCAATGGTTTCCACACCGATAGATAAGGGGGTCACATCAAGGAGCAAAATATCTTTGACCTCTCCTCCCAAAATTCCCGCTTGAACGGCTGCCCCAACGGCCACAACCTCATCAGGGTTAACATTTTGGTTGGGTTCGATGTCGATAAAACTACGTACTAATTCTTGCACCATGGGAATACGGGTTGAGCCTCCCACTAATACCACTTCATCGATTTGAATGGGGCTTAATCCTGCATCTTTTAAGGCGCGTTGGATGGGGCGTCGTAGCCTAGAGACTAACTCTCCGCAAATTTCTTCAAATTTGGCTCGGCTGAGGGTGGTTTCGATGTGTTTGGGGCCATCTTCAGTGGCGGTGATAAAGGGTAAATTTATCTCGGTATTACTCACCCCTGATAGTTCGATTTTGGCTTTTTCAGCGGCTTCGGTTAATCTTTGCAGGGAGGTGCGATCGCGCCTTAAATCAACCCCTTCTTGTTCTAAAAATTGCTCAGCCAAATAGTTAACAATTTTATTATCAAAATCATTTCCCCCCAATTGAGTATCACCGCTAGTAGAGCGCACCTCTAAGACTCCCTCTCCCACTTCGAGAATGGATACATCAAAAGTACCACCCCCCAAATCAAACACCAAAACTTTTTCACTGCGTTTTTTCTCCAAACCGTAGGCAAGGGAAGCGGCCGTAGGTTCATTAACAATTCTTAATACATCTAATCCTGCAATCCTCCCAGCATCTTTGGTGGCTTGACGTTGGGCATCATTAAAATAAGCAGGTACAGTAATAACAGCGCCCGTAACTTCTTCTCCTAAATATCTTTCCGCTTCCTCGGCCAGTTTACGCAAAATCATCGCCGAAATTTCTTCGGGGGCAAATTCTTTTCTGATGCGAGGGCAACGGATTTTGATATTATCAACCTCATCACGGCGAATGGTGTAGGGTACTCGTTTTGATTGTTCGGTTAATTCCCCATATTTGCGTCCCATAAATCGCTTGATGCCATAGTAAGTATTTTGAGGGTTTAATACCGCTTGGCGCCGGGCCATTTGCCCCACAACTAATTCTCCATCTTTATTGAATCCGACGACGGAAGGAGTGGTGCGACTACCCTCAGAATTAGGAATTACTAACGGCTTACCACCTTCCATGACAGCTACTACTGAGTTTGTTGTTCCTAAGTCTATACCAACGACTCTTCCCATTGTTGATTTTTTCTCCAGTTGTGATTCTCGCTATTGGCCCTGGGGGCGCTGATTAATGTGATTTAAACTATATCAGTTTAATCTTTGTTTTGACGGTTTATTATACTTTAACATTTACAAGGGAACTGAGAAACAATAGAAATCAAATGTCCCATACAAATGAGCTACAGTTATCTTTATACTTAGATTGACTAAAATCTTTTAAAATCTATGGAAAACATTATTGTTAATATCCATGCCATTGATCCTAACAATATAGGTGATTTGGCATCTTCTCCTCTAAATTATTTTAAATTTAATTATCCTGTAGAAACTCTTGATATTAGATCCATAGATCCCAATTTTGCTACACTAAAGTCTAGTTTTAGTGGTTCTATTAGTCTTGATGAAATCAAACAAAATGCAGGAAAAATTAAATATCATTTAATTGTCGGTGGGGGCGGTCTTTTTTTTAAAACTTTTCTCGGTAGTTTTAATCAAATGAAAGAATTAAAATCACTTTTTAAAGGCAAATTAATTATCTGGGGGGTGGGGCAACAGATATATTCTTCGAGTGATAAAAATGAAGAAAATTTATTAGAAAACTTAGAAATAGATAAAAATAAATTTAATTACTCACGTTATTTAAAACATTTTGATTTAATTGGTATTAGAGATACAGGGTTTAATTATCACTGGTTACCTTGTGCAAGTTGTATGCACCCCAGTTTTGATCAAAAAAGACAAGTAAAACATGATGTAGTAGTGTTTTCCCATCGTAAGTATCAACTGAATATCCCCCATTTGCCTCGTATGACTCATAATACTCAAAGTGTAGAAGAAGTTTTAGATTTTTTAGGCTCTAGTAAAACTATTCTGACAAGTTCCTATCATGGTGCTTATTGGGGTGTTTTATTATGAAAGAAAGTGATAGCTTTTCCCTTTAGTACAAAATTTGCTACTTTAAAACACTCCCCATATCTCTATCCTGTTAACCGATGGAAAAAATCTGGGTTTAAATTTAGACCTTTTAAAAATACTTTTTTGAATAAAATTAATTTAGAAATTGGATATGGTAATTATCTTTTTTGTTCTACGGAGAGCTGGTCAGATTTAGTCAATAAATGTCCTACTTATCCTCATATCTTAGAGGAATATCGTCAAGTAAATAGAGCTTTCTATCAAAAAGTAGTTAATCTTTTAAACTCAGTTCATTAGAAACTTATCTCCATAAATTTAATTATTTTCCTTGTTTGGTTGAGGTTTTTCCTTAACCAGAGGTTGATTAGGATTAATCAAATCGATATAAACAATATCTTCCCGACGAATTTTTTGAGTGATAGTCGTAATTTCCGCCAAGGTTTGCAATTGTTGAGGTAATTTTGAGGTATAAGGGCCTAGGTGAACTTTACCAAAATCTGTGCTGAGGATAATGTTATTGGGATTTTGCCAGTCAACTTCTTGGATGGGTACAGCACAAAAAATTAACAGACTATATAAATCCTGCCAGTAAGGGAGATATAATGAGGGATTACCAAGAACTTTGAGTTTAGGAGTCTTATGGGGATATTGTTCTAAATTTTGATACATTCCCTTTTCCACAAATATACCATCAGCGCTAATAAAGCCTAAATGACTGATGTTAACTTGTCCATTTTCATTTTGCTTTGGTCCATAAGCCATGGCTACGGGAAGATTTTCTTCTACCCTGATAGTTAAACTAGGGGGTAATATCTTTTTGGTGATAGTAATATTATGTAAAGGGGTTTGTTGCCCTAACTTTTCTCCTAATTGTTGCCCTGAGAGAGTTAGAATAGGTGAGGGATATTTTAAGGGAATTAGACTACGAATCTCATCATCTGAGAGTAGTTCGTTACCATCTATCTTGATTTGTTCACTACTAGTGAGTACCCAGCTAGGATGGGTAAGACACCAAAAAGCCCCCGTAGCGATACCGATTGTTACAAAAAAGCGACAGGCTATAATCCGATTGCGGGCAGCTCTTTCTTTTAATAGTTTTTTTCGGTGTTGGACTACTTGGGATGGGGGTACAGGATTTCTAGTGGCTACCATAATATTTTAAGCTGATTCGGGAGTAGGTAGGGATGATGGGTGTAATAATAACTCAGCGGTACTCCGTTTTTCAACCATTTCTTTAGTAATTAAACATTTTCTTAAATCTTTACGGGAGGGTACTTCATACATTACATCGAGCATGATTTCTTCAACGATACCTCGTAATGCTCTAGCTCCTGTTTTACGGCGATGGGCTTCTTGGGAGATAGCTTTGATGGCTTCTGGTTCAAATTCGAGAATAACATCATCCATACCTAGTAGTTTTTGATATTGTTTAACTAAAGCGTTGCGGGGTTGGGTAAGAATAGCCATAAGGGCTTCTTCGTTGAGGGAATCTAGGACAGCAACGACGGGTAAACGTCCTGCAAATTCTGGAATTAAGCCAAATTTGACTAAATCATCGGTTTGCATTTGTCTGGCAGCGTTAGCTATTTTTTCTTCTTTGGTTTGATTGTCGTCGGGAATTTCAAAGCCAAGGATTTTTTGTTGGTGGTTTTGTTCAATGATTTTATCTAAACCGCTAAAAGCTCCACCACAGATGAATAAAATATTGCTGGTATCGATGGTTATACAGTCTTGATAGGGGTGTTTTCTTCCTCCTTGGGGGGGAACGTTTGCCACTGTACCTTCGAGCATTTTTAGGAGGGCTTGTTGTACTCCTTCCCCTGATACGTCTCTGGTGATAGAGGGGTTTTCACTTTTACGGGCAATTTTATCGATTTCGTCGATGTAGATGATTCCTCGTTGGGCTTGTTCTAAGTCTAAGTCGGCGACTTGGAGGAGTCTAAGGAGTATGTTTTCTACGTCTTCCCCTACGTAACCTGCTTCGGTGAGGGTGGTGGCATCGGCGATCGCAAAGGGTACATCCAATATTTTAGCTAGGGTTTGAGCTAATAAAGTTTTACCAGATCCCGTGGGTCCAATGAGTAAGATATTAGATTTTTGTAACTCGATGGAGTCTTCATTGTCGCTAACTAAATCTTGATTTTCTCTAACACTCAGACGCTTGTAGTGGTTATAAACGGCTACGGAGAGAATTTTTTTGGCTTCATCTTGTCCGATAACATATTCATCTAATTCGGCTTTGATGTCTTTGGGTTTGGGTAAGTCTTCAAGGGAAAGGGGAGTTAATGAGCCAGATTCTTTGCCATGGGTGGGGGAGGGCTTTCCTTTAAGCATTTGTTTGTTAGGTGGGGGAGCGGACATTAACTCCTCATCCAATATTTCGTTGCATAGTTCCACGCATTCATCACAAATATAGACCCCAGGCCCTGCAATTAGTTTGCGTACTTGCTCTTGGGATTTCCCACAAAAAGAACATTTCAAATGGGAGTCGTATTTAGACATAAGGCTGTTTTTTTTTACTATTTTAACAATTGACTTCTATGAAGAAGACATCGAGGGAGGAAAAATTATAGGTTGTGAGTAAACGGGTAATATAGTTTAATGGCAAACCGTGGGCGATGATTATGCCGTGTTTTTTTGTTACATGAGGGCTTCGGATAGGTCAATATCTTTGCGATTCAAGGGCAGACTTACCCCTTCTCGTAAAATAATATCGTCAATAATGCCATACTCTTTTGCTTCAGTGGAGGACATATAAAAATCTCTTTCGGTGTCTTCACTAATCCGCTCAAAGGGTTGTCCTGTATGATGGGTAATAATTTCGTTTAATCTTTGCTTAATATATAAAATTTCTTTTGCTTGAATTTCGATGTCACTGGCTTGTCCTTGCGCACCTCCTAAGGGTTGATGAATCATGATGCGGGAGTTGGGTAAACCGAGTCTTTTTCCTTTCGCGCCTCCTGCGAGGAGAAAAGCTCCCATACTAGCGGCAATACCATAGCAAATGGTGGATACGTCTGGTTCTATTTGTTGCATGGTGTCGTAGATGGCCATGCCTGAATATACTGAACCACCGGGGGAGTTGATATAGATGTAGATGTCTTTTTTAGGATCTTCTGCTTCGAGGTATAGTAGTTGTGCGACTACGGAATCGGCTAGTTTGTCATCAATGGCTGTGCCGAGGAAAATAATCCTTTCCCGAAGAAGACGGGAGTAAACGTCAAATACTTTTTCACCCATGCCAGAGGATTCTACTACCATGGGGACGGTGGCATTGTTGATGATGTTTTCTGTCCTGATGGCGTTAATGGATTGGGGGTAACTGCTGTGGATGTTGAGGTTGGGAGATTGAGATTCTAGCATAGCTTGATGGGGTTGTTGTGAAAGCTCGTTTATATGACTTACACCTTAATATTATAATACTTTATGGCTTTTTTCGATGGTTTGAGCTAGGGAATGGGGGTAGGGAAAACCTACCCTTGGGATGGTTAAATTAGTTGCTCTACGATCGCACTTAAACCAACGGAATTAGAGGCTTTGAATAGGATGCGATCGCCTTTAGTCATTACCTGTTGAACCCGATTTAAGAGTTGCCCATGGTTTTCATAAATTTCTGTGGCGATGGCTTTAGCACCAGAAGCAATGGTTTTGGTATCTTCTTCGTCGGCTAAAATCAGCACCAAGTCTAACTCCAATTCTGCGGCTTTCTCTCCCACTTGATGATGGAGAGCGGGGGAATATTCTCCTAATTCTTTCATGGTGCCAAGAACGGCTATTTTTCGACCCCCAGGGGTATTTTTCAATAACTCTAAGGAAGCTAACATGGATTCAAACCCAGCGTTATAGGTTTCATCAAGAATGACGATGTCGTTATCGAGATGATAGCGTTTTGCCCTTCCTTTGGGCATATTTACTTCAATTCCTGCTTTGAGGGGTTCTAAATCTAATTCAAGCACATGGGCAAGGGCGATCGCCCCTAGATAATTCAAGGCGTTATGGCGTCCCTGCAAGGGTAAGGGGTAAATTTCACCATTTACCTCAATTTTGTCATCATCTACTATTTCCCCTCTAAAGTCGCCATTTTCTAAGCCATAGGAGACAGTTTTTCCCTGCCATACCGTCCTCGCCGTTGCCATCAAAAGTTCGTTATCAGCATTTAAAATTGCTACCCCTTCAGGGTTCATATGTCCTAGGAGTTCACACTTAGCCCGGGCAATGGCTTCCCGAGATCCTAGCCTACCAATATGCGCCGTTCCCACGTTGGTAATTAAACCGATGGTGGGGTTGACTATATCTGTAAGTAAAGCGATTTCTCCTTCCCCTCGCATGGCCATTTCAATTACTGCAAAATTATCTTCTTTTGTTATGCTTAAAAGGGTCTTGGGAACGCCGATTTCATTATTATAATTAGCTTCGGTTTTTAATACTTTTCCTTGGGTGCTTAATATGGCACTAATTAACTCTTTTGTGGTAGTTTTTCCCACTGAACCTGTCACCCCAATAATGGGAATATTCAATTGTTCTCGCCACCAATGGGCGATTTTTTGATAGGCTTCTAAACTATCTTTCACCCTCAAAATTGGCACTGAAAATGCTTCTTTACTTACGTGATTTTCATCCACTATAAGGGCGATCGCCCCTTGTGTTACCGCCTCTTTTAAAAAATTATGACCATCAAAATTTTCTCCCCTCAAAGCGACAAAAATTTCACCCCTTCTCAAACTCCTTGTATCGGTGCTTATCCCTTCCCATGGTTGCTCTATGATTACACCGTCTTGAGCTTCATAAACTGACTCAGTAATTTCACTGATTTTGGCAATATTTAAAGATAAATTCATAAAAAAAATAAAGTAAAATTCAGTATTTTAACTGATACATAGGATAAACTTTTTGGGTAAAAAATGGGTAATTTAACAGAGATAAAAAATAAAATTACCGTTTAAAATAGAAACATAATTAGAATAAGATACTACCCACAACATACCATGAACTGCCGTGAATATTCCAAAATTGTCAAAGAATAAACAATTTAATAATGGTGGCTCAGAACAATACCTTTTTGATCACTTATTATACTGCGTCAAAACCGAAACCCCAGAACAAGTAATCGAACGATTCCACAGATTATTTATTCAGGCTCAAGGTTATGATGATCAAAAAGTGTGGGAATGTTTAGCTAATATCATTGGTAATCCCCAATCTTCAGAACAATTTCCTTTGATCTTAAATCGTTGTTGTCATATTCTGGTTAACCGTTGGCAGTTGTCTCCCCAAACCCAAGGGTATATTGTTGATTTAATTAACTGTTTTAAATATGTACCCAAAAGTCTTCACCGTGGCTATGTGCGTACATTTTCTGAGCAATTGCGTAGCTGTGTTAGGGGGTTTATTGACAGTGACTATTATAAACAACTAAAACGCCTTGCCAATGTCATTGGGGAAGGTAAAATGAAAAAAGAGGAGAAAAAAGAAGAAATCCTCGGAAATTTAATTAATCGTTATCCCTATTTATATGATCATTGTCTATTAGGGGTAGGTAGTAGCATTGAGCAACAACAAACAGTACACAAGGTTAAGCACGAATTAGAGAAAAAGTTTGAAACCCATCTTTCTCGCTTTGTTACCTATCAATTAAGGGTAGCTCAAAAAAGAGATAATGGAGAAGCTATTGATTCTCGTATCATTACCCCTGTGGAAAATCCTACCCTGTTAAGTAAGAGGGATTTGGGGCGCAGTTTAAAACAATATGTGGGGGCGGCGGAAAATGGTTACTCTTACCAAGAAGTCTCTCGCAGTTTCCTTGCCCATACCCAAGGGGTGCGTAATTATCAAATATTTAAGGATAATCTTTATGAGTATATTACCCAGTCCATTGATGGGAAATATGGTAAGAATAGTTTTAATAAGAGACTTTATGAACAGTTTCAAGGTTTGTATCCAGAGTACAATAATAAAAGACCTGATGAGTTTTTGAAAACTCGCACCTATAGTCAGATTTTTAATTATTTAATTGTGGAAAGTCCTCAAAATCCTAATCATTTGGTTTTCATGGATATGATTAGTAATATGGGTACGACTAAAACCGTTGGTTTATTTTTAAAATTGGTTTTAACTTGTAATCGTTTGAAGCCTTATTTGGAAAAACGCTTTTCAATTCTTTTTAATCATTATGAGTCTTTTACTAAGGATGGGGCAATGTGGTTAGTAAGGAGTTTGGAAAAGGTGAATGTTGCTTTTAGTGTAAATTTTAGTAACGTTGATATGTCTTTTCTCAAGCGTCTTTATTTGCCTGGAAGATAGTTTATTAGCCTCCACTGACGGGAGGAATGAAAGCCAATTCATCTCCAGAGTTAAGAATATAATTGGGGGAGACGAATTGAAGGTTGACAGCAAAGCGGGTAATTTTTGCCCATGGTTGCAAGGCTGTTTTTTCCTTGGTTATTTCTTGTAATATATCAGCTACGGTAGTATTTTCTGGGATTTCCAAGGTTAGCTCGGATTTTTGATATATTTCTTGGTAGATGGCAAATAGTTTTACTGTTACTGTCATAGAATATGTTGCGCTTTTGGCTTTGCTATATTCTATTTTAGCGAGTTAGGGTCATTATATTTCTATTTTGTAGGGATGTATTAGGTAGTTTGTCCGAAAAGTTGTTTATTAATAGTAATGGTACTATGAGAGTTGTAAGGGCGATCGTAGTTCCAAAAATATTCGCTGTTATCTGTCTAGGGTTTGTTTCTTGATTGTTGCTAGACCTACCACTGGCTTCCATAAATTTACTTGATTAAATCTTGATTGAGATAAATTATTATTAATATACCCATTATTGTAACAGTTATTTTTATGTCTGATTGTGTTTAAAATGACTTTTTATATTTTTTTTACTTTTTTTTAGTTTTCTTAAATATCTATGAATTACATGGTTATATTTATTAATATATTAAGGGTATTCGTATAAAAAAATACAATACAACTAAAGAAAAAATCTTTATCAAAAATAATATTTTCATTGTCCATGGGTGAGCAATATATTCTCTGTGATGATTCACAAGGACTGAAATTGATTAATAAAATACAACTAATTTAAGGGCGATCGCACCTAAAACCTAAAAAGAAATTATAAATAAAAAAAACTTCAGCAACCAACATTTACCCCTCACATTTAAAGATAAAATAAAAAATTGCAGAAAAAAACACCATAAAAAAATTATCATATGTCAGTTAGAGTTAGAATAGCACCCTCACCCACAGGAAACTTACACATAGGCACAGCGCGCACCGCCGTCTTTAACTGGCTGTATGCCCGTAACCAAAAAGGTAAATTTATCCTGCGGGTAGAAGATACCGACATAGAGCGCTCTAGGGCCGAATATACTGAAAACATCAAATCAGGTTTAACATGGTTAGGATTAAACTGGGATGAAGGGCCTTTTTTCCAAACCGAAAGACTAGATAAATATCGTCAAGCCATTCAAACCTTAATAGATAAAGGATTAGCCTATCCCTGCTACTGCACCTCCCAAGAATTAGACGAAATGCGGGAAAAACAAAAAGCCGCCAATCAAGCCCCCCGTTATGATAACCGTCATCGCCACCTAAACGCCGAACAAATTGCCGAATTTGAAGCCCAAGGAAAAAAACCCGTTATTAGATTTAAAATTGAAGATAATCAGCAAATTGTTTGGAATGATTTAGTTAGAGGTAAAGTTATCTGGCAAGGAAGCGACTTAGGTGGAGACATGGTAATTGCTAGGGCTTCAGAAGGAGACACCTTTGGGCAACCCCTTTATAACCTAGCAGTGGTTGTAGATGATATGGACATGAATATTAGTCATGTTATTCGAGGAGAAGATCACATTGCCAATACTGCCAAACAAATCTTACTTTACCAAGCCCTTGGGAGTCAAGTTCCTGAATTTGCCCATACCCCTTTAATTCTCAATCCTGAAGGTAAAAAACTTTCTAAGCGTGATGGGGTTACTTCCATTGACGATTTTAGAAAAATGGGTTTTGTCGCCCCCGCCCTAGTGAATTATATGACATTACTGGGTTGGACTTCCCCCGACGGAGAAGAAATTTTCACCCTTGAAGAAGCAGCAACAAAATTTAGTTTAGAAAGGGTAAATAAAGCAGGGGCAAAATTTGATTGGGATAAATTAGATTGGATTAATAGTCAATATCTACATCATATGCCCCCTGAGGAATTATTAACCGCCTTAATACCCCATTGGCAAGAGGCTGGTTATCAGTTTGATGTAGAAACCCAAAAAGACTGGTTATTAGAATTAACAGCTTTAATTTCCACTAGCTTAACCCGTTTAACAGATGGGGTAAAAGAAACGGCTTTATTTTTTGCTTCCCATATTACCCTCAGTGATGAAGCCAAGGATTTTGTTTCCCAAGAAGGGGTTAAAGATGTTTTGGGTGGGGTGATTTCAAATACTCCAGAGAATTTAACAGAAGAAGATGCCAAGGGAATTATTAAGCAAGTAACCAAGGATTTAAAGGTTAAAAAAGGTTTAGTCATGCGCTCCTTACGTGCTGGTTTAACTGGGGAATTACATGGCCCTGACTTAATTCAAAGTTGGTTATTATTGCACAAAAAAGGTGTTGCTAAAACCCGTTTAGAGAGTCTTTTTAATTCTTTGTAATCACGAGAAATTTATTTAGATTTAATCGGGATTTTATTTACTAGGGGTTGAAAACCCCTTATTTCTTAACACTAAAAGTTTATGGCAACTTCCTTAACGGCATCTTAAATTAAGGTCAAGTTTAAATAATATTTTGTCAACTTTACTTCTGTAGGACTTATATGCCCAATACATAAAGTTTAATGAATAGAAATAATACCATTTATCATTAATTTATTTGATAAAAATATATTTTTTTGATACATTATCCAATGTAATATCTAATACTTTTTTTTGCTAAATTGTTAATATTTTGGTTATTTTCTTGTTAAGCTAATGACATAAAAATACTCACTTAATATTTTGAGTTTTTATGGCCAGTAGTCAGAAAATACCTAAACAACTTCGTCAAACTATAGAGAAAGAATTGGATAGGGGAGAAATTGTCAAATGGGTTGAACAACCCATAGCTTATTTTTTTTCGGGAGCTTCTATAACTGCGGTATTATTTGGTATTCCATGGACTAGCTTTGCCGTATTTTGGATGTGGGGTGCGTTGGGGTTTCAATTACCTAATTTTCAACAAGGCACACAACCAGAATATTTATTTGCCCTTTTTGGAGTACCTTTTGTGATTATCGGTTTTTTGATGTTATCTACTCCTGTTTGGCAATGGCAGACTATGCGCAGCACTGTCTATGTTATTACTAATAAACGAGCTATTATGATTCAGGGAAGTAGAACTATGGTTATTAGAAGTTTTACTCCAGAGCAAGTAAAAGATGTATATCGTCGAGAAAAACCTGATGGTAGTGGTGATGTGATTTTGGGGATGAGACGCTGGAAAGATAGTGATGGAGATACACGCAGCGAGGAAATTGGATTTGTTTCATTACGTAATGTAAGAAAAGTCGAAAATATGCTCAGAGAATTAGCCCAAATTGATAGTCATAATATACCTTAGTTCAATTTATTGAACTATGAACTGTTAGCTTTATAATTCATTGTAAGGGGAGTGATGCTCTATTTTCTAAATCGGATTTGGTGTAACATTACTCCTTACCCGGGCGAGACATACTAAAAATCCGCTGTTTGTTGAGATGCCGTAACCAAAAACCGCCGATTACTGCCATCACGAGGCAAAACCAACCTACCCCTGACTGTAGGAGTAAAAAGCCCCCGATGGATAACATTGAGCCAAATAAAATCATTATCCCTGCTACCACTTTCTGGGCATCTAAGCCCAAATTTTGTAAAGGTTGAATTCCTGTAGCATCCTGTTGTTTTTTCCACCCTAATCCAGCAGGGCGCACCCGTAGATAAAAACTGGTTAAGGTTTCTTCCGACTCAGGGGGAGTAAGATACATTACCGAAATCCATACCACTGCCGTAGCACCAGATATAACCATTAACCTTAAACCAAAGTCTGTGGGAAAAAGATTAAGGTTAGGAATCATGCTCAGCAAACCGATGACAAAACCTACCACCATGGCTGTTAATTCTGCAGCACTGTTGATGCGCCACCAATACCAGCGTAAAATCAAAACTAATCCTGGCCCTGTACCGATGGCAATCACTAAGCGGAATACTGTGGCGATGTCTTGGGCGAAAAAAGCGGCGATCGCACCTATAACAGTCACCAACGCAGAAGCAACCCTTCCAGCGAAAACTAATTGAGTTTGAGAAGCATCGGGGGCAAAGAAACGACGATATAAATCATTGGTAAGATAAGAAGCCCCCCAATTAATAGAAGTAGATACCGTACTCATAAAAGCTGCTATCAAAGAAGCCACCACCAAACCAAGAATAATGGTAGGTAAAAAGTCTAACATCATCAAAGGATAAGCCAACTCCGCATCTTCCAAATCAGGATAAATCACCAAACCAGCCAACGCCACCAAAATCCAAGGCCAAGTACGGACAATATAATTAAGGATATTAAAAAACCATGCCGCCTTTTCCGCTTCCGCTTCATCCTTCGCCGCCACCAATCTTTGGATAAACTCTCCACCCCCATCACTTCGACGAAAACTCCACCACTGCACAAACAAATAAGCCGAAAAAGTGGTCAAACTAATTCCCGCAAAATCGCTCCATTGCCACCCCAAAAATCCATCTCCCCGCACCAAAGGAATAAAAGTCAATACATCGATGTCTGTAATGGTCTGTACTTGGGTAACTAAAGCCCTTACACCCCCTACATCATTGACCGCAAACACCGCCACTAATAAAGCCCCAAACAGGGCGAGGAAGAATTGGAAAAAGTCTGTGACGACAACCCCCCATAACCCCGAAAATCCTGAATAGATGAGGACGAAAAAGCTAACAAAAATAACGCTCCATAACTTGCCATTGTCACCCACATTCAACCCCAAACTTTCCCACAATTGCAAAGCATCCACCACCTTCACCATGGCTAACATGGCATAACCAATACCTATACAGTTAATGGGTACAGCAAATAAAAAGGCTTTAGTTGCCCGTAAAATTGCCGCCATTTTGCCTCCATAACGAATCTCTGTCAATTCCGCATCGGTGACAATTTCCGCCCTCCGCCATAATCTAGCAAAAATATAAATCATTACCACATGGGCAAAGCCAAAACTCCACCATTCCCAGTTACCTGCAATGCCGCGACTGGCAACGACTCCACAAATGTAGAGAGGAGTATCAATAGAAAAGGTGGTGGCGGCCATACTCGTACCTGCTAACCACCAAGGTAATGAGCGCCCAGAGACGAAGAAGTCTTCTAAACTTTTGGAGGCTTTTTTTGATAGATATATGCCCACTGCCATGGTGGCAATGAGGTATAACAAGACTACTATCCAATCGATTGTTTGCATTTTTTTTTAGGCAATGGGGAAATAATGGGCAATAGGCAATGGGCAATGGGTTGACTTTGAATAGTTAATTAATGTTCCATAAATTGACTGATTTGGGAGGAGATAAAGGGTAAAATCTCTCTATTTTGGCTATTTTCTGCACCTTCGGTGAACACTGTTAAATGGTAAGCCTTCCCGTTACTTTTTTCAATGTAGGTGCTGTCAAGTCTTACTTTTGATGTCCATCCTGCTTTTGACCAAAGGCGATCGCCCTTACTCAATGCCTCACCCAAAAAGCCATTGACTTGATTTTCTTCTTCATTAGGGGCGAGGACTTTTTGGTTTACATCTCTTTGCAATAAAGCCATCATTGCTTGGGATGCTTCGGGGGATACTGCCACACCTCCCACTATACTATGAAATAATCGGGTGATCGCACTGGTGGTTAAACGATTACGATTTTCGAGGTTTTCCCCCACATACATCCTCTCTCTACCATAGGGGCCATCTCCCCAAGTTTTTTGATTGACATTGATAGTTTGTAATTCTTCCCACCCCAAAGACTGATAATAACGGTTGACAATATTACGCTGATATGCCCATGTTTGAAAAGGGGCGATCGTCAATTCAGGGCCCGATGTGGTACCCGTCAACACATCCACCACCAAGCTAGTAGCATCATTACTCGACTCCACAATCATATCCCTAATAGCCCTCTCCAACTCCGAGCTACTTTCCACCATCCCCGTTTCAATCCAATCTTTAATAGCCACGAGATAAAAAAGTTTCACCACACTAGCAGGATAAAGATTTTCATCCCCCCGATAACTATAGCCCCGAATTGAATGTCTCCAAAACTCGTCCACCGACAAAGCACCCCCAGTATTAACAATAATCGGCTCATCATACACCAACCAAGTTAATGCCACTTGATTTTTTGCTAAAGAAGGAAACCTTTGCCAAGTATTATTTAAAATTTCTTCCCCCACTTTTTGGAGAGATTCATCAGGGATAAAAAAAGCCATAAATCAATGATCATTAAGATTTGCTAGTTATTTTATCTTATAACTTGTCTTTTGCCCCTTGCCTTCCCTTATGAGTAAATTTTGGGATAGAGGGCAAAATGTGAGTATAATATAACCTGAATTAAGAATAAAATTTATAGTCTTGTAAAAGTGTCAGGGTATTGGGTGTTAGGTGTCAGGTTAAGAAATTTAGAAAAACTTTATGTTAATTAATTTTCTGGTATTTAGTTCCATCAAGGAACTAACAAAGGTTGGTCATATTTTAAACCGGCAACCTATAACCAGAAGCCTGAAACCTAACCATAATGTCAAACGAATCCTTTTGCTTCCCGCACTGATGGCATTAACAATTACTGGTTGTAGCAACTATCCTCGCACCCTCAATTTTCCCTTTGACAACGGTGGTAGGGGCTTAAATAGTCGTAACTCAGAATTAAATCCCTACATAGCAGGGAATTTTATCACATTTACTTCAGACCGCAACGGCTCTCAAGATATTTATTTATTTGATGCCAGAAATCGTCGCCTAATCGATTTACCAGGGTTAAACGCTTTTGATGAAATTGCCACTAATCCCACCATTTCCGAAGACGGTAGATATTTAGTGTTTATGGTAGTCAAACAAGGACAATCGGGTTTATATTTATATGATCGCACCACCCAACAAAAAAGAACCTTAATTCCTCAAACTACCAAGGAAATTAGAAACCCCATGATAAGTAGTAACGGCGAAAAAATTGTCTTTGAAACCGCTAACAACGGACAATGGGATATTGTAGTAACTGATATTCGTGGCAACCCCATTAACGATTGATAATTAAACCTCTACCCCTCATCACCTTCACCCTCCATCACTTCCACCCCTCATCACCTTCACTCCTCATCACCTTCACCCCCCATCACCATTACCCTGATTTAAAATAAACTCCGCAATGGTTAAATCCATAGGAGTAGTAACCTTCAAATTAGTTTCTTCCCCTTCTACTATCTGCACCGAATAACCACATCTTTCCAACAGCGCTGCATCGTCTGTCACTTCCCAGCCCAACTCTAGCCCTTGATTATGGCATTGTTTCAATAATTCTACATTAAATCCCTGCGGTGTTTGAGCCGCCCATAAATAATCACGGTTAGGGCTATCTATAACAGTTTTGTTTTCATCTACTATTTTGATAGTATCTTTAACAGGGATAGCAGCGATTAAACCCTGACAATTATCCAACGCTTTGGCACAACGATCAAATAATTCTGGGGTTGCCAAACATCTTGCCCCATCATGGATTAACACCTTTTGAGCATGGCTGGGTAAGGCTTGTAAACCGTTATAAACAGATTGTTGTCTCGTATCTCCCCCTTTTATCAAGGTGACGGGTTTGGTAAGGGATAATTGTTCAATAATTTGGTTAAATTCCTCGAAGTCGTAGGGTTGCCCCATGATTCCTATCCATTCCACTTCTTGGGATTTTTCAGCGTTAATTAATGTCCATGCCAACAGGGGCTTATCTTGTAATTTTAATAGTAGTTTGTTGCCCTTTGCTCCCATTCTTTTACCTACACCTGCGGCGGGAATTAATAAAAACATAACCAGAATTTTGATAAGATTAGATGTTAATTGAGGAATAAAAATTATTTTTTAGCTTCATTTATTGTCGATTGTCCGTGGTCTATTGTCAATTTACCTTCACTGTTTATTGGTTTTCATGAATGATTCTCTAGGGCAACATTTACAAAAGTCCCTTTCTACTATCAAAAAAGCTCGTTGGTATCGGCAAGAACAAAAAATAACTGATTTATCAGGTTACACTATCACCATTGATGGTGAACAGTTAATTAATTTTGCTAGTAATGATTATTTAGGACTAGCCACAGATATTCGTCTTAAACAGGCGGTAATAGAAGCTACCGAGCGTTATGGTAATGGTAGCACCGGATCTCGTTTATTAAGTGGTCATAGAACCCTCCATGATGATTTAGAAGGGGCGATCGCCTCTTTGAAACAAACCCCCAAAGCCCTTGTTTTTAGTTCGGGATATTTAGCAAATTTAGGTACTATTTCCGCCCTCATGGGTAAAAAAGATCTCATTTTAGGGGACGAATATAACCATTCCAGTCTCAAAAATGGAGCAAAATTGAGCCAAGCCTCTATTCTGGAATATCAACATCTTAACTGTGAAGATTTAGTCGATAAACTAAATAAAAATCGAGCCAACCATCGCCATTGTTTGATTATCACCGACAGTGTTTTTAGCATGGATGGAGACATTGCCCCCCTTCCTGAATTATTAGATATAGCCCAAAAATTTGACTGTTGGTTAATGGTAGATGAAGCCCATGGCACAGGGGTAATGGGTAAGCAAGGGGCCGGATGTTTAGAACATTTTGGGCTAAAAAATGAGCGTATTATTCAAATTGGTACTCTCAGTAAAGCTGTCGGTAGTTTAGGAGGTTATGTGGCAGGAAGCGAAATATTGATCGATTTTTTGCGTAACCGCTGCCCCACTTGGATTTATACTACAGCACTTTCCATCCCAGACACCGCCGCTGCATTGACGGGCATTCATATAATCCGCACCGAAGCCCATCGTCGTCACAATCTATGGACTAATATTAATTTACTCAAAAAACTATGTAATCAGGCTAATTTAACCTTATTGCCTTCAGATTCCGCCATTTTGTGTTTACCCCTCAAAGATGCTTCTGAAGCCTTATTTATTTCCTCAAAACTGCGTGATAACGGCTTTTATATTCCTGCCATTCGCCCTCCCACTGTACCCACTAGCCGATTACGTCTTTCGATTATGGCTACCCACAACATTTCTGACTTACAAAAATTAATTGGCATCTTGGGCAAAAGTTGCCCATAAACAAAAAGAAATTCAGTAACCCCAAAAATTTAATTGTTTACGGTTCGTCATCAATTCTCAATTCTTTATGATATGATGCTTAGAGGGCTATTGAGGAAGGTTAAAACCCAGACTCAATGAACATTTTAAAAACTACAAATATCTAACTCTAGCCACACGGGCATGGTTTGGTTGCAAAAATTATTTACAAAAACAAACAACGACAATAGCTCCAACGCTAACGATGATAACAAGGACTGGGTATCGCTGGATCCAGACAAATTTGGCAATACTCAAATATACTTTAGTACCCATGAAGAAATAGATTTGTATGAATTAGAGGAACTTTGTGATTCTGTAGGTTGGGCAAGACGCCCCTTACGAAAGGTTAGAAAAGCCTTAGAACACAGTTACTTAGTTGTTTCCGCTTGGGAAATCAGGGGTAACAAAAAAGCTATGATAGGTTTTGCCCGTGCTACCTCTGACCATGCTTTTAATGCCACCATCTGGGATGTAGTAATTCATCCTCGATTCCAGAATAAGGGGTTAGGTAAGGTTTTGATGCAATATATGATTCGCAAGTTACGAAGTGACGATATTAGTAATGTTACTCTATTTGCTGATCCTCAAGTAGTAGAGTTTTATCGCCGTCTGGGCTTTATTTTAGACCCTGAGGGCATTAAAGGAATGTTTTGGTATCCTGATTAATTTTTCTTTAGATACATTTTCTTGAAAAGATTTTTTCAATTTATCATAGTTTTATGGTATGCTTATATTATAATCGGTATGTACTGACTAAAAATAACAGCAAAGACTTCCATTATATAAAATACATTTTTATAGTCTCACATCATGGGGCAAAAGTCAACTTTAATTTTTCTATTCAATTTTGTCTCATATCTTTTAATTCTTGATCTACTTCCCATTCCCTGAATTTTTGTTCGAGGGGATCTAAATTATCGGTGTAAGTAGTATATTGAGGGGAAGAATAATTATAGCTTTGAGAACTGCCATAGGAGTATTGAGTTTGCTTCATTTTTAGCTTAACTTCTTTTTGTTTATCTTCAATGGAACTAAGAATCTCTCGGGATTCAATAATTTTTTTCTTAGTATCTTCCATTTTTTCCCAAGCGATTTTTCCTTGTTGAAGGAGGCTAATTTCTCTCATTTCGGCTTCTTGGGCTAAGTCATAACGTCCTGATTGTCTGGCTTTTTCGATACGTGGATGCCATTTTTGGATTTCTTGACCTAAGTCAATAATTTCTTGTTCTAATTTTTTTTGTTCAGCTTTTAATCTTAAAATTAGTTTAATAGTTTCCTTTTCCTGGGCGATTAATTCTTCTGATAAAACTTCTAGTTTAAGTTTAGGATTACTATTTAAAAATTCTTCTAATCGAGATTCTAAAAAGTTGCTAAAATCTTCAAAAATTCCCATGGACTTAATTAATAATTAGATTACCAATTACGATAACACATGGAGAGAGGGCTAATCCTTTCGTTTTTTCCATAATATTATCTAATGTTCCTTGCCATATTTGTTGATTGGTTCTTCCCGCATTTTTAATAATGGTAATAGGTGAATGAGGATGACGATCGCCCCTTATCAAACAATCAATAATTAGGGATAAATTTTTAGCCCCCATAACAATAACAATAGTATCAATTTGAGCAAGAATGAGCCAATCAAGGGAATGTGGATTATGCCCACTAATTACGACAAAATGTTTACCGTGGGTTTTTTCCGTCAAATTCCACCCAGCGAGTAAAGGGGCCGCCAGAATAGACGAGATACCTGGTATTAACTCATAACTGATATTGTAAGGGGCGATCGCCCTTAATTCTGGAGTCAGACGACCAAAAATGCCAGGATCTCCACTTTTAAGACGAATTACCAGATTATGACTTTGACCATAATCAACCAACAACTGATTAATTTTATCCTGAGGAGTGCTAACTCGTCCGCCCCTTTTACCCACATTTAATTGTAAACAATGGGCAGGGGCAAGATCAAGGATACGATCATCAGCCAAAGCATCGTAAATAATCACATCAGCCCGACAAATTAAACCATGAGCCTTAACCGTCAGATAATCGATGCCTCCCACTCCTGCCCCAATGAAATAAACAGTCATTTGTCCTTACTCCAAGGAAAAATCCCAAGATGACATAAATGATGTCATCCAAATAACTTAACCTAACACCTCAAAAACCACACCATCAAAACAAATCTAGGCTTGTTCCTCAAACTCAGGGGGTGCATTATCAGGATTATACTTTAATACAATACCCTGTTGACCTAAAACAAAACCTTGATCAGAATTAGGAAAAACAATGCGGTATAAATTAGAAGGAACATCCTCCACATCCCGATCTTTAAACCAAGTTAAACCGCTATCATTACTAACTAAAAGATTACCACTACCCCCAGCTAACCAAATTTCATCTTCATGGGTAGCTAAATCAAGAAAACCCCAGCTAGTGGAATATTCAGGGGTAATCACATCTTCCCAATCCTCAAAATCTTTCGAGCTAGTTAATTGAATTCTACCGCCCCTCGCAATGAGCCACAGTCTTTCATCATCAAAAAAGCCCATATTTTGTAAACGACGGGAAGAATTACGTAAATGGGGAGTCCATTCCGTATCCCCTGGTACCCAAGTGGAATAAAAATTACCCCTAGCACTCACCGCCACATATTTTCCACTAGGAGAGCGACTAACATTACGAGCCACACCCACAGCACCTTCTACCAAGGCTTTCCAATTTTTACCACCGTCAGTAGTTTTATAAATCGCACCCAAATTAGTAATCATTTCCGCGGTGTTAGGCGCAAGGGCAGTTACCCCATAGGGGGCGCCGGGTAGTTGATCACTAAGAGGAATTCTTTCCCAGTTTTTACCACCATCAACGGTGTGGAGGAGAATAAAAGGTTCACCAGAAATCCAACCTTCTTCACCATAAAAACTAACACCATTGAAAGTTATTTTTTCGTCTCCTAGTTCAAGAATTTTTTCTTGCCAAGTGTCTCCACCGTCAAGGGTTTCAAAAAGACTGGCTTTTGTACCAACCAACCAACCATGGTTATGATCATCGGTAAAGGCGACATCGGCGAAGGTGGCATCGGTATCTAAGGTAATGACATCCCATGGGTTACTACTCAAGGAGGTTGCCACAGCGCAACTTACACATAATAGACCGACGCTAATAACGATAATAAATTGTTTTAGCTTACTTAATAATAAGTTCATTTTTTGTACCATAAATATATTTAAATTTGGTCTAACCTAAGGTATAAAGACTCAAAAAGAATAAAAATCCTAAGAATAATGCTCCAAAAATTAGGAGGTTTTTTTGTCCGGGGGTTAAGTTGTTTACCCCAAAGCCATATTCCAAGTTTTCGGCAAATCCTGAGGGAGCATCGGTAGCTCCAATGTTCACAAAGGCTGTTTTACGAGCGCCACAGACGGGACATTTCCAAGGTTTGGGTAGGTCGGTAAATAGTGTACCGGGTGGTATGTCGCCTTTGCTATCCCCTTTAGAGGGAACATATCTATATCCACAGGAGCGACATTCATAACTTGGGGGGGCTTGTTCGGCTAGAGTTTTTTCGTTGGCGGCATCACTCATGGCTATATATTAGAAATCTTAAAAGTTCTTTAAGAATTATTACATAAAAAGGGAATTAACAATGGACAATGAGCAATGAACCATTACAATAATCGGCATTGCTGATTTTAGGTATGATTTCTTGTTGAGGAAGGGAACGGGGAACAGGAGACAGTTATAATATTTAGGGGTTTTAGTTTTTAGTGTGATTCAACTATATTTCATACCGTAATTAAACAATGGCTAATAATCAACCTCAATTCGGGATTTGTCAGTATGATAGAGCATGTACCATGGTACGTCTGTACAGGTTGCAGTTATTAAGGTGATGGGGAGTGTTAATGGGCAGAGTGGGGTAATATGGGTTTTATTTGCCAATGGTGGCTCAAGTCGATTAATAGCTCATCTTGGCGGTTGCGTAGGTCGTCTAAACCGTTAGCATAATTGATGATGGCGAAATAAACGGTTTCTCTTTCTTCGGTGTCGATCGCCCCTGACAATGCACTAACAACGGCTAGAGAACCAGTTTTAACGGCTATGCCGTGGGGTATTTTACGATCTTGGATTGTTCCTTCATCGATGCCTGAGACGGGGAATAAATCAGCTATGGTGAGGTTATGGGGTTTAATTTTTTGTTCAATGGCAATGAGCATTCTACAGGCTGCACGGGGAGAAATGCGGTTATCTACCCCTAATCCGGAGCCATTTATGAGTTGAATTTCTGCGGGGGGTACATTACTTAGTTTAGAGGCGATCGCCCCTAATTTTTCACCCCCTCCCATTTGTTGGGCAAGATGTTCGGCAATAAAATTATTACTATAAATATTCATCGCCTTCAAAATTTCTGTTAAGGATTGTGATGAATGGGTATATAAAAGACGACTTTGGGCGAGTAAACCATCAAGAAAAATATTTTTCCCTTGGATAACTAACTTAGGCCGTGGGGGAGGATTTTCCATGGTTTGATATTGAGTTTCTACGGTGTAATTCCAACTTTCCCCATCAAAAGCCCGTCGCAAGTCATCCCCCGAAGCTCGATTATTTTCCCGAAAATTCATCCGCCAATCACCCACTATCACCAGATTCCCCGCCACGGTTTCAATACCGAGTTTTTCAATTTCATGGGCAAGGGTGATGGCATCTTCCCACACAAAAAAAGGATTACCCCCTGCCTCAACAATTAAATCTCCCTCCAAAACTCCATCATTAATACTTCCTGTGATGTAAAATTTGGTCAGAAAACGATGATCCATAGACCATTTATCCAAAGCAACCAAGGTGGTAGCAACTTTAGTAAGAGAAGCCGCAGGGGCGGGAATTGTACCCCGATTATCCGCCAGAGTTGCCCAATGGGTTTGCATCCAGATACCCTGTTGATTAAGGGAAATGTTGCGACTTTCTAAACCCTGTAAATATTTTTTCATAATCATATCTACTTTCTCATCCCCTTGGGTTGGTAATTGAAAAACAGAGGCTTCATGCCAAGGGATTAACGGCACTTGAGGGGGAGTTGGGGAAAAATTAAATAGACTAGAGAGAATTGTTAAAACACCAAAAAACACAGCTCAATTAATAGTTAACTAGGGTTATTATTTTTGTCATCGTTCAAAGACATCTTAAGCTAAACCCTGTTAAACTCTCAACAATATTTGCTAGGATTATTTTCACTAAAGGTAATCGGATTCATTTCAACTGTTTTTTTCTGCTACCGTTGACAAAATTAAAATAAATGGTGAAAGACAAGACATTTTAAGTTGAGATTTAATGCCATTGCTCATTAGTTTTGTTTTTTTTTAATCTCCATGGTTGGGGAGGAAATCAAGATGGATTGTAGTCATATCAAGTTTTGCACCGATAAAGAAAAAATTGACCTCGAAAAATTGTTGGCACTTTACCAAAAAAATGCCTTTTGGACAAAAAATCGTAATCTTGAGGATCTCACCATTGCGATCGCCCACAGTAATCCAGTAATATCAGTATGGGATCATCAAAAACTAATTGGTAGTGCTAGAGCAACTTCCGACGGTATCTATCGAGCCACCATCTGGGATGTAGTCATTGATGGAGAATACCAAGGTTTAGGATTAGGACGTAAACTCGTAGAAACTCTCATTAGCCATCCCCTTCTCAACCGAGTGGAAAGAATTTATCTCACCACCACCCATCAACAAAAGTTTTATCAAAGAATTGGCTTTGTTGAAAATGAAACCACTACTATGGTTTTATATAATACTTATCCTAATCCAGAAGACCTCAAGCAAAATTCCCCGAATTGGGAAGAAATATCTCTAAACAGGTAGTTTTATCAGTTATTTCCTGAAGGCGACACTGCCCCCCCATCAAATGAATCAAACTTTGGGCAAGGGAAATTTTTGCACCATCAGACAGGGTAGGGCAAGACTCTAACCCTTTGGTTTGATGAAAAGATAACTCCTCAAATTGGCTAGATTCCTTAAACTCCTCACTAGAAAACGGTAAATTAATGGTAAGCCGTGAATAATTATCAGGGGCTTGGGAATCTGCCCCTAGGGTAATCGTACCTAGTTGGGAAACATCGATGGCCACCTCTAACCAATAAAAAAATCCTTGGGCTAATTTTTCCCTATCGGCCATAATCATCAGACTCTCATCCACCATCGCCACATCTAAAATAACATTGCGGTTAGCCCCTTGCATTTTCATCTTTTCCTGTACAAATTTTAAAAAATCAAGACATTTCAAAGGCACTAACTCTAATTCAAATCTTCCTGCCTCTAATTTAGAAATTTCAATCAATTCATCTAACATATTCATTAATTTTTTACTATATTCGTAGGCTTGGGCGATAAATTCCCTTTCCTCCTCCTCGCTTTCACACAAGTCATTCAAAATTAGCTGATGAATACTCATTAAACTACCTAAAGGCGATCGGATTTCATGGGAAACCCTCCCCAAAAAACCCGCTTGAAAACGAGCATATAATGAAGCATTCTGAAAAGCAATTTTAGCTTCTTTTAGCTCTTGGGCTAAGGATGTATTTTCATTCATAAGTAAATTAGTTGAAAAAAGTTTTCTACTACCTAAAAAAAGTCTTCCTTTTATAGTAGATTAATCACAAAAAAAGTAACTAATTCCATTTTTATGATTTAATCTTAAGTAAGTTTTTGTTATTAAGCAAAAATAGGTATTATCATACAAAAGTTGTAACCACAATTAAAACCGTGAGAGAAAAAATTTTTGGCGGCCTAGAAAAACTAAAAAGCATCGTTAATAGACCAAATCAAGATTATGATTCCCTCGAGGAGGAAAATAATTATAACCCTTATGAGGAAGAAATGGAAGAAATGATGTCTGAAGGAATAATCGAAGATGAGGAGGAAGAAGAAAATTCACCGTTATTGTCTAGGGTAAACCCCCGCATGGAAAATACAACCATTAATGACTCTCCTTCTTTGAGTCGTCGTCGCCGTCATACTTCTTCTATGGATATGGATAGTAATCATGATTTAGATATGGAGCAAAGTAGTAGAATGTCTAGTCGTTTCCCTAGCAATGTAATTGGATTACCTGGAGTTAATACAGCCATGAATGAAATTGAAATTTTTGAACCTCATACCTTTGAACAAGCATCAGAGGTGATCAAACTTCTTAAACAACAACGAGCCGTTGTGTTAAATTTAAATTCTATGGAGTCTTACGAAGCTCAAAGGGCCGTGGATTTTGTCACCGGAGGCACTGCCGCCCTTGATGGTAATTGCGAAAGGGTAGGAGAGTCTATTTTTCTGTTTACCCCTAGAAATGTTCAGGTAACTAATTCTAAGGGAAACTCTAGCGTGGGGAAAAAGTCTGATCATGGTCTTTCTGATGATTTTACTCCCAATAATTTTTCTGATAATCTTTGGAGTAGTACCCCTCTACCCGATTTATCTTCTTCTTTGGCTCAATAGGCTAAGATTTGAGCTTTTGTTAACCTTTTAAAATATAGTAGATTCTGTGTCTTTTAAATTAGGCGTTATTGGTGGGGGTGTGATGGCTGAGGCTATCATCTCCCGTCTTTTAGAAAAAAAAATATATCAATCTGATCAAATACAAGTTAGCGAACCTCAATCTTCTCGCCGAGACTATTGGCAGGGTAGTTATGGGGTAGCTACCACGGATAGTAATAGGGAGTTGTGCGAGGGTTGTGAGGTTTTGTTGTTAGCCATTAAACCTCAAATATTTTCGGCGGTGGCATCGGATTTGCAAGGAATGGAGTCTGGGGATTATCCTAATTTGGTAATTTCTATTTTGGCTGGTACTTGTTTAACTAAGTTGGAGTCGGTTTTTGGGGATGCGGGTATTATTCGAGTGATGCCGAATACTCCTGCTTTGGTGGGACAGGGGATGAGTGCGATCGCCCCTAATGGTAAAGTAAGTAAGGAAGGTTTAACCGTCGCTTTATCTATTTTTAATGCCATCGGTGAGGTAATGGAAGTACCTGAATATCTGATGGATGGAGTGACAGGATTATCAGGCTCTGGCCCTGCTTTTGTTGCCATGATGATTGAGGCCCTGAGCGATGGCGGTGTGGCGGTGGGCTTACCCCGTGCGGTGGCCTCTCAACTGGCCTTACAGACGGTGCTAGGTACTGCAGAATTAATCAAAACAAAGCAGTTGCACCCAGCGATTTTAAAAGATCAAGTGACTAGCCCTGGAGGTACTACCATTGCGGGGGTTTCTCAACTGGAAAAACATGGTTTTCGTCACAGTATCATCGAGGCGGTAAAGGCGGCTAAGGTGCGCTCGGAGGAGTTAAATGGGTGATTATCCATTGCTTTTTGTAACAATTATTACTTTTATGGATAGTCTATTGTTAGGATATAAATGTAGCTAAATATACCAAAAAAATAGCTATATATAACTAGCCCAAAAAGAGGTGATTAATTATGACTCCAGAAAGTGTGGATATGATTTATTTAATGGTGATTATTTCCCTTGCTAGTGTGGTTTTATTACCCATTTTTAGTTGGGTAATTTCCCACCGCCGTCATGCCTAAATAAGATATTAATTTTCTTGATTTCTTTTTATTTTTTTGATTGGTAAATTTGCTTTTAAGGATGTGGTGCGATCGCTACTTTGAATAGAAAAATCCATCTCCTCAATGTCAATGTCAAGATAGCGACTAACTACCTCCAAAATTTCTAAGCGCATTTTTTCAATTAGTTCGGGATTAACCCCTGCCCTATCGTGGGCAAGAACTAATTCGAGACGGTTTTTAGCACTTTTACCACTTTTTTCTGTAGCACCCCAAGAGGTAATGGATGTAAAAAAATTTTTAATCATAATTGAGATCAACTTAAATAATAATTTATGTGGCAATGAAATAACAAGGAGTAAAGGTTTTTATTATCCTTCGTGGGATAGTATTAACCATAACTCAAGCAAAACCAGTCTTTATTTTTGTTCAGACATTCCCAAAAAGCGTTTAATTCTAGTGAAAAAATTATCTTGAGATGCCATTAAATCTAAATAAGGAATGTCCGCCCCTTCTAAGCGTTTAGCAATATTTTTGATGGCAATACCGGGTAAAGAAGGCTCTTTGTTCAAAACCAAGGGTTCACCACGGTTAGAAGATGTAATAATTCTTTTATCATCGGGAATAATGCCAATTAAGGGAACAACCAACAAATCAAGAATATCCTCTACGCTAATCATTTCATCCATTTCCACCATCTCAGGGCGTAAACGATTCACAATTAAGCGAATACTTTCCATTCCTTCGCTCTCGAGTAAACCGACTACCCTATCCGCATCCCTCACCGCTGCCACTTCGGGGGTAGTAACGATTAAGGCTTCTGTGGCCGCTGCGATCGCATTTCTAAAGCCCATTTCAATCCCCGCAGGACAATCCACCAGAATATAATCAAAATTAGGTTTGAGTTGAGCAATTACCTGTTTCATCTCTTGGGGGGTAATGGCATCTTTGGTGCGATTCTGCGCCGCAGGGAGTAGGTGTAAACCTTGGGTGCGTTTATCCCTAACAATGGCTTTTTCAAGGGTACATTCTCCGGCTAGGGCGTCCATAATGGTATATACCACCCTTTGTTCTAATCCTAACAATAAATCAAGATTTCTCAGACCAAAATCAGCATCAATTAAACAAACTTTTTTTCCTAATTGGGCAATGGCTGTACCTAAATTTGAGGTAACGGTGGTTTTGCCGACTCCTCCTTTTCCCGACGTAATTACAATAACTCTACATTTCATACAAATAAAATTAATAATACTCAGTCATGAATAATAATCAATAGTTTATAGCCATTCTCAAACAATAGACAAATAATTATGAGTCTTAGGGAATTGGGGTTGATTTTTTTTTTGGTTTATGACATAATAGTTATTGCTTACCACGCAAGGGGCTATAACTCAGTTGGTAGAGTGTCACAATGGCATTGTGAAAGTCAGCGGTTCGAATCCGCTTAGCTCCATATAATAGTTAAAGTTTGTAGTTGAGACTCAAGCAATTTTTTTAATGGACAATTGACAGTTGACAATGGACAATTAAACTATTGTCATTCCTACCCATGATCAATTTAACACTTACAGTCTGAAACCTAACCATACTGACAAATCCCGAACAGAGGTTAATATATTAAGATAACGGATAATTTAAAAAACTAATTATCAACTATCAATTATCAATTCTAAATTGTTATTAAATGAGCTTTTCTTCTGTTATAAGGGCGATCGCACATTCTCCCCTCAGCAACGAATTAACCCATAAAATTCACCCTGATAAACCTTTTCACCTCCAAGGTGCATCAAGACTCGTAAAAGGCTTAGTCACCTCCGCCCTTGCCCAAAAACAGAACAAAAATTTATTAATTATCTGTGCTACCCTCGAAGAATCCGCCCGTTGGATGGCTAATATAGAAGCCATGGGCTGGAAACAAGTTTTTTTCTATCCCACCACCTCCGCCAGTCCTTACGAAGCCCTGAACCCTGAATCCGAGATGATTTGGGGACAGATGCAGACCCTCAGCGGTTTAATTACTAAAAAAGAACCTGTTGCCGTAGTCACTACCGAACAAGCCCTACAGCCCCATTTACCCCCTGCCGATGTTTTTAATCAATATTGTTTAAACCTAACCGAGCGCATAACCCTTAATAGTAAACAAATTGACCTCACCTTGACAAACATGGGTTATGAGAGAGTTAATTTAGTAGAAAGCGAAGGACAGTGGGCAAAAAGGGGAGATTTGATCGATATATTTCCCGTGTCGGCGGAATTACCCATTAGATTAGAGTTTTTTGGCGATGAATTAGAACAAATCAAGGAATTTGACCCCGTTTCTCAACGTAGCCTAGATCAAATTGAAAGTCTTAATTTAACTCCTAGTTCGTGGGATAGCATTATTTTGCAGAACATACCCACCATAGAAACTATTGAACCATACTTGACTCCCCTAGAGCAAGATAATTTGCAAAACAACATTTATCCTGAAGGGGTGACTCGTTTTCTGGGTTTTGCCTTTGACCCCGTGGCAAGTATCCTCGACTATTTTGATGATGATACCCTAGTGGCGGTGGACGAACTAAGCCAGTGCCTTGCCCATAGTAATATTTGGACAGAACAAGCCGAGGAAAAATGGCAGTTAATCAATGAAACTAACGGGAATCTTTTACCCTCTCTCCATCGTACCCTTGAGAAGTCTTTACAAACTATTAAATATCCGCAAATTCATCTTTCAGAAATTGCCCAAGAAAACCAAGAAAATAGTCTTAATTTATCATCCCGTCCTTTACCTGTTCGCCCTCATCAATTTGCAAAAATAGGGGAAATAATTAGGGGTAAAAAAGAAGTATATAATACCATCGATTTAAGTAAATATAATACTTGGTTAATTTCTGCCCAACCCATGCGCTCGGTAGCCTTATTACAAGAGCATGATTGCCCTGCTCAATTTATCTCTAATCCCCTAGATTTTCCCACCATTGAAAAATCCCATCGCCAAAATACAGCGGTAGCTTTAAAGTATTCAGGACAGGCGGAATTAGAAGGTTTTATATTACCTACTTTTCGCATTGCAATTGTTACGGATAAAGAGTTTTTTGGACAACATAATTTAGCTAGTCCTACTTACATTAGAAAAAGGAGAAAAGCGGCCTCAAAACAGGTTGATTTAGACAAGTTAAGACCTAATGATTTTGTGGTACATAAACATCACGGTATCGGTCAATTTATTGAGTTAGAAACTTTGGCTAGTCGTGAATATTTAGTAATTAAATATCTTGATGGTATTTTGAGAGTACCTGCGGAAAATTCTGAGGTATTAAGCCGTTATCGCTCCAGTGATAGTAAGCATCCTAAATTATATAAACTAACAGGAAAAGAATGGAATAATCTTAAAAATAAAGCCCGTAGATCCATTAAAAAATTAGCGGTGGATTTAGTAAAATTATATGCCACTCGTGCTAAATTAACAGGGTTTGTTTATCCCGAGGATTCTCCATGGCAAAGGGAATTAGAAGATTCTTTTCCCTATGAGCCAACCCCAGATCAATTGAAGGCTACTCAAGATGTAAAAATGGATTTAGAGAGCGATCGCCCCATGGATCGTTTAGTATGTGGAGATGTGGGATTTGGGAAGACAGAGGTAGCCATTAGAACTATTTTTAAAGTGGTTACAGCAGGTCATAAACAAGTGGCATTTTTAGCTCCCACTACCATTTTATCCCAACAACATTATCATACTCTCCTAGAAAGATTTTCTCCTTATCCCATTAATATTGGCTTATTAAATCGCTTCCGCAGCGCTTCAGAAAGAAAAGAAATTATGCAAAAATTGGCCACAGGAGAATTAGATATTGTAGTGGGTACTCATCAACTTTTAAGCAAAACTATTAAATATAAAGATTTAGGCTTATTAGTAATAGATGAAGAACAAAGATTTGGGGTAAATCAAAAGGAAAAAATCAAAGCGATGAAAACCTCTGTGGATGTTCTCACCCTCAGCGCTACCCCCATCCCTCGTACCCTTTATATGTCCATTTCAGGAGTTAGGGAAATGAGCCTGATTACCACCCCTCCCCCTAGTCGTCGCCCCATCAAAACCCACATTAGTGCCTTTAATGAAGGCATTATTCGCACTGCCATTCGTAATGAGTTGGACAGGGGAGGACAAATATTTTATGTATTACCGCGCATTGAGGGCATGGATAAGGTGGTGGAAATGTTACAAAACATGATTCCCAGTTTACGCATTGGTATAGCCCATGGACAGATGCCAGAGGGGGAGCTAGAATCAACGATGTTAGGTTTTAATAATGGGGATGCTGATTTGTTGATTTGTACCACCATTATCGAATCAGGGCTAGATATTCCTAGGGTGAATACTATTATTGTGGAAGATGCCCAAAAATTCGGTTTAGCCCAATTATACCAGCTTCGAGGACGTGTGGGGCGATCGGGGGTACAAGCCCACGCCTGGTTGTTATATCCTGAAGATAAAGCCCTCTCAGACACCGCTAGAAAACGTTTACGGGCATTACAGGAGTTTTCCCAATTGGGTTCAGGGTATCATCTGGCCATGCGTGATATGGAGATAAGGGGGGTTGGTAGCCTTTTGGGAGCTGAGCAATCGGGGCAAATGGAAGCCATTGGTTTTGAGATGTACACGGAGATGTTAAAAGAAGCCATCGACGAAATTCAAGGGCAGGAAATTCCCACGGTGGAAGATACTCAAATTGATTTGAATTTAATGGCATTTATTCCTAATCGTTATATTGCTGATATGGAGCAAAAAATGGATGCTTATCGGGGGGTGGCAACGGTTAGTTGCGATCGAGATATTAAGCAAATTGAGCGGGATTGGTTGGATAGATATGGGGAAATTCCTGAACCCGCCAAGCAATTGTTAAAGGTGGCAGATTTGAAATATAAGGCGAAATCCATTGGTTTTTCTCGCATTAAGCCTGAGGGTAAACAAAATATTATCTTAGAAACTCCGATGTTAGAACCTGCTTGGAATTTGTTATTAGAAAAGTTGCCTCCCCATTTACATTCTCGTTTTGTTTATGCTAAGAAGAAGGTTGTTGTCAGGGGTTTGGGGGCTATGAAACCGACTCAACAATTGGAGACTTTGATTAATTGGTTTGGTTGTCTTTGTAATTAGGGGTTGGAATGGGCAATGGGGCGTTGGTGAGTTAAGGTATGATATAAAGTTCGGATAATTAGTTATCAATAGATTGTATCTTTGCACTTGCCCCACCGTGTAATGAATTACACGGCTAATGGTAGTTCGTTCAATAAATTGAACTCAGATATTAATATTGCGAATTTGTAAGTGATCAAGTGGACTTAATATGATTTTTAGTTTAGTTTGGCAATAGGGAATACGCAATAGTAATAATAGTTTTGAAACACCATCTCAAAATCGGCGGAAAAATTAGATAAAATTTAATTATCAATTATCCATTCTCAATTATCAATAATTCCCCCATGACTAATTCTGCAACTTTAGGGCAGTTTGCCCCCTACACTCTATTCCAAGAAACTCAACGACAAAGGGTAAGTGATGGCGAGATGATTTCGGTGTTGTCTGGTTGTGAAAATGCCAATCGCACTTTAATGATAGTATTACCTCAACTCGGTGATTTTGATACTTTGGAATATGCTTGGTGGTTACAAAGGAAGTGGGATTTTATGGAAAATAATAACATTGCTGTAAGGGCGATCGCCATTGGAAACCTTGCATCAGGGAAAAAGTTTTGTCAATATACTGGATTTCCTGAAGAATGTTTATTTATTGATACCACTGCCGAAATTCATCGACAGTTGGGTTTATATCAGGGTTTAAATTGGGGCTTACCTTTCTTTTCTCAGACTCAAAATGCTTGGTTAAATCTTTTGCTAATGTGTGCAGGAATTGGCAGTAAAGGTACTCTGAAGGAGGTTTTTCGGGGTTATAAGGGCGATCGCACTTCACCCCCATTATTTAAAAATGAAGAGGAAATCAAAATAAAACCGTTACCAACAATTAAAGGAGAATTTTTTAATAAAGCAGGAAAAAGCTATCAACGCCCCTTTGAATTAGCCACCCTCAGACTAAAAAACATGGTGGAAGTGTTAAATAATTGGCGAACCTATGTACCCGATGATCGTTATATTACGCAAAGGGGAGCAACATTTTTATTTGATAATCAGGGCAATATAATCTATGAACATCGAGATCAAGGAATCTTGGGATTTGCAGAAAACATGAGTAATCCTCTAGATTTTTTAAGTAAGGTGCGCTGAGATAATTATAAAACAACGCCCTTTATCTATATATTTCTATTGATGAGAAATGGGCGGAAAAAATTTATTCACTAATAAAGCCATGGGAATCATTGGCACAAGGGGTATAAGACAGATTAACCATTGATTCAAGTCAAGGGGTGCAGTGCGAAATAGAGTATTCATGAAGGGAACTTGACTAAAGACAATTTGTAAAACGATCGCCCCCAGGATACCGTAGGAGATAGCCGAGACGTTACCCAGAGAAATGCTTTTTCCTTTCAATTTAGCCATAAGGGAGTTTCCTAGTTCACTGACACTGATAAGATAAATAATCCGTGCTAACACAAGGGCTTGAATAGCCATGGTACGGGCGATCGCCAAAGTATTGTCAAAATCACGATAATAATCTAGCGCCCACTCAAACATTCCAAAAATCAAAATCCAGTTAAAAGCAGAAATAGCCAAAACCCGTTTTAAAAGATTACCCGAAAGTAAGCCCTCATTGGGGTTTCTAGGGGGACGTTTCATGGTGTTAGCCGATTTTGGTTCAAAGGCGAGGGGTACTGTCATGGTCACAGAATTAATCATATTGAGCCACAATACTTGTAAAGACAGGATCGGTAAATCCCGAGCTAACAAGGCGCTAATCAGGATAGTCATGGATTCCCCCCCATTGACAGGAAGAAGAAAAGAAATGGCTTTTTTCAAGTTTTGGTAAACCGTGCGCCCCTCCTCCACCGCCGCTTCGATGGAGGCAAAATTATCATCCGTCAAGAGCATATCCGCCGATTCCCTTGCCACATCTGTCCCTGCCTTACCCATGGCAATGCCTATTTGAGCTTGTTTGAGGGCGGGGGCATCGTTAACTCCATCCCCCGTCATGGCCACTACATCCCCCTGAGATTGCAAGATTTCCACCAGTTGTAATTTTTGTTCTGGGGCAACCCTCGCAAACACAGAACCATTAATCACCGCCTCTTCTTGTTCGTGGGGTTCCATTTTGGCGATTTGTTTCCCTTCAAAACTGAGTAAATTACCATTTTTGTTGATACCCAGACGACGGGCGATCGCACTGGCAGTAGAAATATGATCCCCCGTAATCATTTTTACCTGTATTCCCGCATTCTGACAAGCGTGGACAGCGGCGATCGCCTCTGCTCGGGGAGGATCAATCATACCCTGCAAACCAAGGAAAACTAAATCCTGTTCCAAATCATCATGATCAATGGAATGTTGATGATCCGGTGCCACCTTACGGGCAAAAGCCAACACCCTCAAACCCTCCGATGCCATAGCTTCCACCTGTGCAAGAATAGCCGTGGGATCTAATGGAATAATATTTTCTTGGACATCATAACCTTGCTTACAACGCTCCAACATCTTCTCCACCGAACCCTTTACATAGATAACTCTCGGGGTTTCAGGATGATATTCGCTAGTATCATGGAGCGTCGCCATATATTGATAATCCGACTCAAAAGGAATCGAATCAAGACGAGGAAAAGTAGTATTAAAATGGGATTGACTATAACCAGCCTTAGAAGCCACGGTAATTAAAGCCCCTTCCGTGGGATCTCCAATCACAATTTTATAGTTTCCCTTGCGCTCTAAACGGGAATCATTACAAAGTAATCCACCGAGCAAACATTCTTGAAGACTAAAGGGTAAATCTTCCACAACCCCATCTCCTTCTAAGATGTCTCCTTTAGAACTATAACCCCCCCCCGTGACATGGTAGATTTTGTCTCCTGTATATATTTGTTGGACAGTCATCTGATTTTCCGTCAATGTACCAGTTTTATCCGAACAAATAACCGTTGCTCCTCCCAACGTTTCCACCGCGGGTAATTTTCTGACGATCGCATTTCTGGCCGCCATACGATTAACCCCGATAGCTAAAGTAATGGTTACCACAGCCGGTAAACCTTCAGGGATAGCACTTACCGCCAAAGCCACCGCCGCTTCAAACATATCTGCAAAACTGCGTCCCCGTCCAATGCCCACAAAAAAAGTAAAACTAGCCAGAGCTAGAATGATATATAAAAGAGTATGACTAAATTCCGCAAACTTGCGAGTTAAAGGGGTCATCAAATTAACACTTTTTTCCATGGATTGGGAGATTTTGCCTACCTCTGTATCCTTTGCCGTTGCCACCACTAAACCCATGGCCTGTCCAAAGGTAACAAAAGTTCCCGCATAGGCCATATTTTTACGATCCGCTAAAGGGGTATCCGATGGCAATATTGCCAAGGCTTTTTGCACAGGTACAGATTCCCCCGTCAGGGCTGACTCATCTACCTGTAAATTACGAATTTCAAACAATCTCAAATCAGCGGGAACTTTATCCCCCGACATCAACTGTACTACATCCCCCGGTACTAAATCCTTTGAAGGTAAGCGGATTTTTTGTCCTTCCCTAAATACCGTGGCTTCTGTGGTGACGGATTTAGATAGAGAGTTAATGGCGCCTTCTGCTTTGGCTTCTTGCACATAGCCAATGATGGCATTAATTAAGGTTACACCCCAAATTACCCAAGCATTTGTCCAAGAGCCTAAAAATGCTTTGATAGTTCCTGCAATGATCAGAATATATAGTAAAGGTTGATTGAACTGTAGTAAAAATTTGAGCCATGGGGGTTTACCTGCTTTGGCCTCTAGTTCATTATATCCGTACTTTTCGTAGCGGTTAGCCACTTCTTCTGGGGTTAAACCCTGTTGTAAATCTGTGGCAAAAATTGCACCGACTTCCTGTTCGGGTACATCGTAATAGGTGTTCGTTTTAGTGATAGCACTCATATGGTCAGCAAATATAGATAATATTTACCTTAATTCTATATGAATGATTCATGATGAATTACGACTAACTAATCAAAAATATCACGGCTATTGCTTATTGCCCATTCCCTGCCAACCCCAATGTTATCCTGAACTTAAGTTAATGAATGAAATAATAGCTAAGGGCGATCGCACTCATAGCCCCCACAAACGTATTAATGATATTAACCACCTCATTAGTTAAGCACTCAAAATTTTCCTGAAAAGTCGCCCCCACAAAACTTTCAAAATTAGTCGCCACAAAAGCCGACACCACACAAATCACAATTCCCCCCATACCCATTAAACCCAAAACATAGGCAAGAAAAGCAATAATAACACTAGCTACAACTCCCGCCAAAGTACCCTCAAGACTAACAGCGCCCTCCGTACCCCTCGGCACAGGCTTAAAAGTCGTAATCAAAAAAGTCCTTTTACCGTAAGCCTTTCCCACTTCTGACGCACAAGTATCCGATAACTTAGTAGCAAAACTCGCCACATATCCCAAAACCATTAAAGGTTGCCACATAGGAGAAACAAAAAAATAACCAAGGGCGCAGATAGTCGCAATCAAAGCACTACCCCATACATTTTCAGGCCCCCTCACCCCATCCCTTTTTTCCGCAATGCCTTGTTCTTGCTTTTCCTCCATACCAATACGAGTTACACTAGAACCCACAAAAAAGTAAAACAAAACTACTAAATAACCCTGCCAACTCAAACAACCCCAAACAATTACCCCCAACAACCAAGCATTGAGATAACCCGAAACCGTTAAAAGTTTTTTAGGCAAGATAAAAGCCAAAGAGATTAACACTGTATTAACAATAATACCCAACAACCAAGGATTTAAATTGTCAATGTTCATAAAAACCATAATCAACATTCATTAAGATATTACATCAAACTAAATTTAAATGAAAAATATATAAAAACTAACTTTTATATTTATTATTAAAAACTTGCTGTAACCAAATTTCCAAAGTTAATAATCGAGAGATTATTTCCCATCTATTTTTCCCCTCTAAATGTTCTTTCCATAAATGTTTTAAATTATAATCCTTGACATAATTACAATACATAGGATTAGGATCATTAATAATCTCGTTAAATAAAGAAAAAACAGGCTCTTGACTAATTAAATCCGAAGAATTTATTTTTTGATTTTTTGTAGATTTTTTTTTGTTTTTATTAACTAAATTAATTTCTAAGTTTGTAAATTTATTCAATTTTCTATTAAGTTTATATTCAAAATTTCTAGTTTTTTTCAAAAATAATTTCATTATAGAAGGTGATCCAATCGGTTCACCTGTACTCTGCCAGGGAATTGATTTATAAAATTTAGGAAAATACATCAAAAGTATTTTTGCATACAATTGATTATTAACTTTTAACTCATTAGGAACAGAATAAAGTAACTCTTGAAATTTATTATTAGCAAATGGAAATCTATTTTCAACCCCCAAAAATCGATTTAACTTTGCCATTCTGATTCCAAAACATCTAACTCTATTATCCATACAGAAGATATGAGAATCATAATCATTGACTTGAAAAGCACTTGTCAAACTTTCAATTAAAGATTGATTATTGGGAGAAATTTTAAGTTTTTTGATTACGTAATTATCAATGAATTTATCTGAGTCAAATAATAAACTACCACCAACCACACCTCCCCCAGCCATCCCATGCAAATTAATATCAAACCAACTATTATTTCTAATACTTTGAAAAGGATAAATAAACTGCTGTTTCAAACTACACTCTCCATCCGCCCACCATACAGCCTGACAAAAATCCACAAGATGGTTTTCTCTATTTGTTACTAAAGGATGAAAATCAGCGCCCTTAACCTTTGCTACCTGAGCGGCGATTTTAATTTCATCTTCTCCCATAAAACTAACAGCATGAATAGAATCAGGATTATTGGGCATAGAAGCTAAAATAAAACGTGAATCTAAACCCCCACTCAAAGTTAATCCTACTTTTCCGTTTTCGCTTTGTCTTTCAACACAGTTAATAAATAATCTACCTAACTCTTGTGCGATTTCTTTCTCATTAATTTTTCCCGATAGCGGTTTAATTTGATTCCACCACCAATATCGCCTTTGACTAATTGATTTTGTGTCTAAATCATAGGTTAAAATAGTAGAAGCGCTCAGAAGTTGGACATCTTTAAACCAAGTACGATTCCCGATAAAATGTCTAAGTGATAAAAATTCTTCCACCGCCAAAGAATCAATTTCTGGTGTGAAATTCGGCAACTCTAATATTACTTTCGCTTCGCAACCCCAAACTAAAGATTCTTTGTATGTTGTCCAATATAAGTGTTTCCAACCATATCGATCAGAAATTAAATGTAATTTATTGGTGACTGTATCGTAAATAACTGCCGAATAAAGTCCATCTATATCTTTTAAAAAAGAAAGACTTTTATTGGTACAATATAAATTGTACAACAATTCTAAATCATTATTAAATTGTTTATCTAATAAACAATTAAGTAACTCCTTTTGATTATAAAACTCCCCAGAAAACCAAATAAAAATACCATTTTGGTGATATGGCTGAGGCTGTTTTTGTAAAACATTCAAATCACAACGACTAGCAGCAATATTTTCATCAACAAATAAACTATCTTTCTCATAAAATGATTGGTGAAAAAGAATATCCTGCATTCTTTCTAGTGTTTCAACACTACTACCATACAAATCATCTCCTCGAGTAAAGCCAAAAATACCAGGCATAATGATTATTATATCCGTCGTTACTTAGTTAGTTCCACACAATTTTAGCTCACATTTTTTTAGTTATCGTCTAAATTGTTGAAAATGGGGGTTGATAAAAACCAACCCCTTACGGTTTAACTAGCTAAATAACCTAAATCCTTTAACCCTTGTAAAACTTTGTTAACACTTTCATCCAATTCCTCTAAATCTGTTCTACACTCTATTTCAGGACTTAAAGGAGGTTCATAAGGATCACTGATACCCGTAAACATTTTAATTTCCCCAGATCTAGCCTTTTTATATAAACCCTTTACATCTCTTTCCTCGCAGGTAGCCAAAGGAGCATTTACAAATACTTCTACAAAATTACCAATTTTTCCTCTAACTTCGTCTCTGACTTCACGATAAGGAGAAATAGCTGATACAATAACGATCACACCATTACGGGTTAACAGGTTAGAAACAAAACCGATACGACGAATATTTTCGTCTCTATCTTCTTTACTAAAACCTAACCCTTTGGTTAAATTAGTACGTACAATATCACCGTCAAGAATTTCTAATTTATAACCTGCATCCTTAAGTTTTTGTGCTACTACTTGACTAATGGTGGTTTTTCCCGCCCCACTAAGCCCTGTAAACCAAACTGTTACGCCTTTATGCTCCATTACTTTGTTAATTTATGAATTTTTATAATCAATTTTTGCTTAATGTATTCTACAGGGTGTGTTAACAATTGACAATGAATAATTGATAATTGATAATGAAAATAGGTTTAATTATTTTTATTATTTTATATTTTATTTCTGTTTTACAACAAATATTATTTTATTTATATAAAGCTATATATTGGCTTACATATTTGTTTTGCTAATACCTTAAAGATAGTAAAAGTGTGTATAATTAATTAATATATTTTAATTGTAATCATATTCTATTACTTATGAATAATATTTTAATTTGGTTTCGTAATGACTTGAGATTACATGACCAAGAGTGTATATACAGAGCCTTATCAACAGAGCCTCATCATATAATCCCCTTTTATTGTTTTGACTATCGCACCTATGCACAAACATCATTCGGGTTTCCAAAAACAGGAAAATATCGAGCTAAATTTATCATTGAAAGTGTTGCAGATTTACAAAATTCCTTACAAAAAATAGGTAGTAACTTAGTAGTAAAAAAAGGAAAAACTGAAGACGAAATTTCTAAAATTGTTGAAAAATATCAAATCACTGAAGTTTATTTTTCCGAAGAAACCACCGCCGAAGAAAGAGCGATGGAAAAAAAACTAACCAAAATTTTAGATAAAAAACAAGTCAAAACAAAAACCTTCTGGCAAAGTACCCTCTATTTCCCCGATGACTTACCCTTCAGTATAGAAGAATTACCAGATCTTTTTACCAACTTCAGAAAACAAGTAGAAAAAAAAGCCGAAGTATATAACACCTTCAAAACCCCCTCATCCCTCCCTCCTCTACCCCAAAATATCGACATTGGCAAAATTCCCACCCTTGCCGACTTAGGCTTAGAAGAATTTACCAAAGATGATAGGGGCGTATTAACCTTTATCGGTGGAGAAACCGAAGCCCTCAAAAGACTACAGTATTATTTATGGGAAACAGACAATATCAGTAACTATAAAAAAACCCGTAACGGTATGCTAGGGGGTGACTACTCCTCCAAATTTTCCCCATGGTTAGCCCAAGGTTGCCTTTCTCCCCGTCTCATCTATACCGAAATCGAAAAATATGAACAAGAAAGAGTAAAAAACGACTCCACCTATTGGCTAATCTTTGAACTATTATGGCGCGACTTTTTCCGCTTTACCTGCCTCAAATATGGTAATAAAGTATTTCATACATCAGGATTACAAAATATTCAGATACCTTGGCAAGAAAACCAAAACTTATTCGAGTTATGGTGTGAGGGCAAAACAGGCTATCCCCTCGTAGATGCCAACATGAGAGAATTAAATGCCACTGGTTTTATGTCTAATCGAGGTAGGCAAAATGTCGCCAGTTTCCTAACCAAAAATCTCGGTATAAATTGGCAAATGGGCGCCGAATGGTTTGAATCTTTATTAATTGATTATGACGTATGTAGTAACTGGGGTAATTGGAATTACACCGCAGGGGTGGGTAATGATGCCCGTGGATTTCGTTACTTCAATATTCCCAAACAATCTAAAGATTATGACTATCAAGGAGGCTATCTATGCCATTGGTTGCCAGAAATAGCTTCTATCAAAGGGGAAAAAATTCACGAACCTTGGAAACTATCAAAGGAAGAACAGAGACAATTTAAGGTACAATTAGGGGTAAACTATCCTCGCCCGATGGTAGATTTTTTTAAATCCGTTAAGCATAACGAAAAAGTTTATTTGGGTGCTACTCGATGAGTACAGTTTTAATAGTAGAAGATGACCCCATTAATTTAAAAGTTTTTTCCAAAATCCTCACCAAAAGAGGAGGGTTGAATGTGATTGGCACAGAAAATGTTGATGAAGTATTGAGGGTAGCAAATTCTGGGGTTACCAAGGTTGTTTTGATGGATGTTTCTTTATCTAACAGTTATTATAACGGTGAGCCGGTAGATGGCATTAGAATTACTCAACTTTTAAAGGCAAATCCTATAACCCATGATATTCCTGTAGTCTTAATTACTGCCCACGCTATGGAAGGGGATAGGGAAAATTTTTTAAATCTTAGTGGTGCGGATGGTTATATTACCAAGCCTATCATTAATCAAGATGAGTTTGTTAAGGAGGTAAAGTCTTTTGTTAGTGGAGAGTGGAAATTAGAGTTAGAAGATGATTAATTCACATTTTAAGTAAAAACTTTTGGGGCATTTTGACTCCATGTAGTTTTGCTGACGAGGTAATTATCGCTTAAAAATAACTTCTATGGGGGATTTTTCAGTATGGTAGGGATGTAGCATACTACGTCTCTCCTAGTTGCAAGTGTTAAGATGGATGATGGGGAGTAAGAATGATAATAGTTTAATTACCCATTGTTAATTGTTTACATCTTTAAAAAACCATAAATTTTATCCCAAATTTAAGTTAAAGCTGTGTTTTATATATCCTTTTAAGGGTATGTAGTATCTGTAATATTTTGATGAAAATGAGGTTACACATTGAATCAAGCGCACCTTATTTGGTTGATATGAACATTAAGTGTAATTTATTAATGGATTATGTATTAAAAATAATTTAGCTTGAGCAGTTAATTACTTTATATTTTTTTAAGAAAACTTTTATTAACTTTTATTATCTTTTTGTAATTATTAGTTTTATTTTTTGTTAAGCAAAATTAGTTTTATCTGACCATAATATATTGATTAATTTTATTAATTAGAGTAAAAAAAATTTGTACTTTTTTATACATTACTCCCATAAGATGTTTTTATATTAATTTTGAGTTATTTATTATCGTTTATCGTATTGAATTAGCTAGAATAAATATGTGTTGATTTTTATATATTCTTGATGGTATATAAAAAAAATAAATTTAAAGTTATCTTTATAAAATCTTTATCACATCTTTATAAAAAAAGGGAACAATATTTATTATATTAGTAAGTGAATAACAAATAAATTATTCCACATATTTACTCCTATTTTATATAATTTAGAATGTCATCAATGCCAAACTCAAATTTGAGTGGTATGTTAAGTTGTTTCCGTGCCTTGTCAGATCCCATTAGACTCAATGTGATAAATTTATTACTAGAAAAAGAGATGTGTGTGGGGGATATTTGCCTTGCTTTAAAAATTGCCCAGCCAAAGCTATCCTTTCATCTTCGGGTTTTGAGGGAATCTGGATTATTACAGACAAGACAAGAGGGGCGCTGGATTTATTATCGTCTCAACCCTTTCCAATTTCAGACTTTAGTGGAGTCTTTGGCGGATTTCACCATCAACTGATAAAATCGAGGTGGAAAAACGTCAGTGGGAGAATGGTTAAGATGGTTAACAATCAGGTTGCTTTCCTTGGTTTGGGGGTTATGGGTGCGCCCATGACAGTCAATCTTGCCCATCATAATCTATCTATCAAAGCATGGAATCGCACGAACGATCGCCCCTGGCTAGAAAATGTAACCAAATCAGGGGCTACCATAGTCAACTCAATTCGGGAGGCGGTAAAATCTGCCTCCATTATTTTTACTTGTCTTGGGGATATTCCTGATGTGGAAGAAGTAATCTTCGGTGATGATGGTATCGTTAAGTACGCCCCTCCCCATAGTATCATTGTTGATTTTAGCACCATCGGTTCTCAGGGAGCAAGGGCGATCGCCCTTAAACTAAAATCTCACCAAATTCGTTTTATGGATGCCCCCGTATCAGGAGGAGACATAGGAGCAAAAAATGGTACACTAACCATCATGGTGGGGGGAGACAAACAAGACTTTGAAGAAATAAAACCCTACCTTGAGATGGTAGGCAAAAATATAACCTACTGTGGGGAAGTAGGCAGCGGACAGGCGGTAAAATTATGTAATCAAGTATTAGCATCTCTCCACATGGTAGCCCTTTGTGAAGCCCTACAACTAGCTAAAACACAAAAAATTGATCCTAATCTTATTGTAGATGTTTGTAGCACTGGCGCCGCAGGTTCTTGGGCATTAACCAACCTCGCACCAAAAATTATTAACCAAGACTATCAACCGGGCTTCATGATTAAACATATCCTCAAAGATTTACGGCTAGTTAAAGAGGTTATGGAAAATCCTGATAATTATCCAGGTATTAATCTTGCCCAACAATTATTTAATCAGGTTGCCCAATTTGATGATGCTTATTTAGAAGGCACTCAAGCAATGATTAAAGCCTATACTGACAAGAATGGATAATTGACTATTGGAAGATACTCAAAATATGATTGGTGGCTTTAATGGGAATCAAGGGTAGGATTATCTTGAATCAGGGTAGCATCAATTTCCTGGGCGTAGTCTTTGTGGTTATCGAGGGTAAATAGATTGGGATTGTGTGCTATTTTTTCAAGGATAGAAAGGGCGATTTCTCTTACTTCAGGATCAGGATCGTTATAAGCAGTTTGAGTTATGATAGGCTGAACTTGGGTGATTAGTTCATAAACTTTGCTAACGTCTCTCAGGGCGTTTTTTCTCACCGTGCCATGGTCATCTTGTAATGATAATATTAGCGCCTGATTGATGGGTTTGATACTATTAAAAGCGATTTGAGATATGGCTTCGAGAATTAAAGTCTTTTCTTGAGAATTACTTTTTATCATTATATCAAGGAGAGGGGCGATCGCCCTTGAGTCTGCCTGAGATGCTAAATTCCAAATTACTTTACTTCTATTTTTTGCGTCTCCTTCTATTAATTCTTTAATTAATTCTTGGGTTTTATCTAGGGGTTTTTCTACTTCAGGGTTAATTCTTTTGGCTAATGTTGCTTTGTTTAACTGGTTATTATCCTCTTGATTATCTTCTAAAATATTATTATTTAATGATATTTGTTCTAGGGGGCGATCGGATATAGTTTTTGTTTTTTTCTGACTATTACTCAATATTTTTAAACCAACAATAATTAAAGTAATACTAATAATAATTACTAAAATAACTAAGGATATAATTAATAGAAATAAAAGGTTATCCATATCCCACCTATTACTATTATTCGCTGACATAGCCTCTACATTATTAATAGCTCGTTGGGCATAAACATCATTAGGGCGGTATGTGAGGGCAGTTTGAAAGTAGCTCAAAGCCTCATCATATTGACGATTATCAGTGGCTTGATAACCCTTACGCATATTTTCATCATAAAGGATAGCAGGATCTTGATTTTCAGCCTCAGAGGCGATCGCCCTAAATTGATAATAATTATTTACTTGTACAGTAGGATAAATAAAATAAAAACTCAAGGAAAAAATTAATCTCCATAGCCATTTTTTAGGTAACATAATATATATTGGTTTAGTTCATTTAATAAAGTTAAAAACTAATATTATATCTTAATTATTATTATTTTTTAGAGTAGTAAATATTCCCTCCATAACTACTCATAATTTAAATTAAACAAGATAATTTTTAAAAAAGCTATTATTAGATAATATTTTTTGTTTCCATCATAAATCAATATTCTATTCTCAACAACTCCAAAGAAACAACTACACTATAAGAAGTCATTATAAACAGTTAAGACTTAAATCAAATTTTTTCTGTAAACACCGAGAAAAAACAAGGTAACTCAAATATATTGTCAAGGTTATGATGGATAAAATTTTTAACAAAAAAAACGCCTCCCCCTACACTATCCGTTGGCATCAACAAATGGCCGAAATTCCTCAATCAGCATGGGATGAAATGGCGATGCCCTTGGCAACACCCTTTTTGGAATGGGAATGGTTACACAACTTAGAAACCTCTGGTAGCGTAAAACCTCAAACAGGTTGGCAACCTTGTCATTTAACCCTGTGGCGCGACAAAAAATTAATAGCAGGGGCGCCACTTTATATAAAAGGGCATAGTTATGGAGAATTTGTTTTTGATCATCAATGGGCTGATTTAGCTTACCGATTAGGGATACAATATTATCCTAAACTCCTCGGCATGACTCCTTTTACTCCTGCGGTGGGTTATCGTTTTTTGGTTGCCCCCGATGAAAACGAAGAAGAAATCACCGAAATAATGATAAGTGCGATCGATCATTTTTGTGTTAAAAATAGATTGTCAGGATGTAACTTTTTATTTGTTGATCCTCAATGGAAATCAATGATTGCACAATTCGGCTTCTCTGCTTGGATGCACCATGGTTATATATGGGGAAGTCGAGATTTTAACACCTTTGATGATTATCTAAAAATATTTAATTCCAATCAACGTAAAAATATTAAACGAGAAAGAAAATTAGTTCAAAAAGCAGGATTAATCACTAAAAATTTAGTCGGTGAAGAAATTCCCCATTATTTCTATCCCTACATTTATCAGTTTTATCACAGCACCTGTAGCAAATTTTATTGGGGTAGTAAATATTTAACCAAAAAATTTTTTGAACAACTATACCCATCCTATAGCCATCGTCTTATGGTAGTAGCAGCCTTTGAGGAAGGTAACGAACATCAACCCGTGGGAATGTCTTTTTGTATCCGTAAAGGAGAGAATCTTTATGGGCGTTATTGGGGTAGTCTGGATGAATATGATTGCTTACACTTCGAGAGTTGTTATTATAAACCCATAGAATGGGCTATTAGTCAAGGGATAAAAATGTATGACCCGGGCGCGGGGGGTAGCCATAAACGTCGTCGGGGTTTTCCTGCTACGGCAAATTATAGTATGCACCGATTTTATAATCAACGCATGAGCAGTATTTTAAAACATTATATTGATGAAATTAATTTTGCCCAACAACAGGAAATTGATGCTATTAATAACGATTTACCTTTTAATAAGAAAGAAATTAATTTTTCCATAGATTAATTATATTTGGCTTCAGTTACAAAAAATATTTTAGGGTGGGCATGGCCCACCATCTGATAAGTTTACATAATTATTAAGTAAAAAAATGACTACTATAGTTAATAGTAAAAAAGATATTTTGAGTCTATTACAACTACACAAAGAAACCATCAAAAGTTATGGAGTTAAAAAATGTGGTTTATTTGGCTCTTTTCAACGGGGAGAAGCGACGGAAAATAGTGATATTGATTTATTAGTAGAATTTGAACCTGAGTTGAAAAATTTTAAAAATTTAGCCTTTTTTTTAGAACATTTATTTGGGCGAAAAGTAGATGTTTTAACCCCAAAATCATTAAGTCCTATTTTTGGTCATAGAATATTAGCAGAGGTAGAGTATGTTATATTTTCCTGAAGATTATTTAGGTCATATTTTACTGGAAACTTATTTCATTATTGATACTTCAAAGGATATATAAAAGGAAAATTTTTTGCAAAATCCTATTTTAATATGAAATATAAAAAAGATTGCTATAAATATAATTAACTTCAGTATTTCCCGCCTTGTAATGAATTACAAGGCTACGGATTTTTCGTTCAATGAATTGAACTTTTATGTTTGGAAATAAATGGATTCAGCACCCATAAATCTATACAAGGAATGGTCAAGGGTTTTAACCTAAATTGAGGTTAATTAGGCTGGGATTTTATTTGAGAGGTTTTATTTGTCGTAAACATTTAAGTATTTCATATTATTTATAACTAATTGGTCGAACTTAATATAAAATCTTATAAAAAATCGGGCTATAAACCCGAAATCTAGTTAAAATGTTCTAATTTTTAAAGATGTTTATTGCTCAACAAAATTATGAGGTAACAAATCTTTTTTCGAGGGATTCTACCCTACGTTTAGCAACGGAATTTTTAGCATCAATGGTTAATACTTCTTTATAAACTTCCAATGCTTGGGCGGTGAGTTGCTTTTTCTCATATACGTTACCTAAATTGTTAAGGGCGATCGCATATTCGGGGTATAATTTAATAGCTTCTTTATAGTTACGAATAGCAATATCATATTGTTCTTGGGAAAAATGAGCGAAACCAAGGGCATTATAAATTAAGGCTTTATTTTCTGCCTCAATGTCATCGGATGCTTTTAAGGCTCTTTGTAATAATTGTACTGCTTGAACATAGAGTTTTTTATCAAGATAAATACTAGCTAATTCGTAATATTCTTCCGCTGTTCCCCTCTCTTTTGTAAGTTTTTTTTGTAGGGTGGAAAAACGATTTTCTACTTTTCTAGTTTTGATAATTTGTCTTAATAAAAGAACAGCAACAATGCTTAAAATTCCAAGTAAAATAGAGATATAAACTACTGGAAGATTCTCATTCATAGTAAAAAAATATTAATATATTTGTTTTTATTACTTAGATATATTATCACATTCAGACATTTTTATTATCCTGAGAATTAGGGTGCAACTTTTGTTAATTTTAGGTAACAATATTAAGAAAGGTAAATAAGAAATAGATTTAATTTAATGGTGCAAAGAAAGATAAAAGTTGCGGTGATTGGAGATATTCATGATCAATGGAATAGTTTAGATCATCAAATTCTAAAGTTTTTGGAAGTTGATTTGGTGTTATTGGTGGGGGATTTTGGCAATGAATCCCTTGAGGTGGTGGGGCACGTGGCGAGGTTAGAAATCCCTAAGGCGGTGGTTTTGGGTAATCATGATGCTTGGTATTCGGCTACGAAGTGGGGCAGGAAAAAATCTCCCTATGATCATAACAAAGAAGATAGGGTACAACAACAGTTAGATTTGCTGGGATGTAGTCATGTGGGGTATGGTAGGTTAGATTTTGCCCATTTGGGGTTATCGGTAGTGGGAAGTCGTCCTTTTAGCTGGGGTGGTTCAAAGTGGAAGTGTGAGGATTTTTATGCTCAACGCTATGGGGTGTCTAGCTTTGATGATTCTAGTCAAAGGATTTTTGAGCAATGTAAACAAACGACTCAATCTAATGTGATTTTTGTGGGACATAATGGCCCTTTTGGGTTGGGGGCTAACCCTGAGGATACTTGTGGTAAGGATTGGAATCCCATCGGGGGTGATTTTGGCGATCCTGATTTTCAAGGGGCGATCGCCCTTAGCCGTCAATTAGATAAAACCATTAGTCTAGTTACCTTTGGACATATGCACCATCGCCTAAGACACACCAAAGCAAGATTAAGAACTATTATTAATAGGGATCAACATAATACCATCTATCTCAATGCCGCCTCAACCCCTCGCATCCAAGAAAAACAAGGCATCAAAGCCCATAACTATTCCATCGTCACCTATGAAAATAATCAAATTACTGATATATCCCTTTTGTGGGTAAATCAAAACTTAGAAATTGTTTCCACCACTCCCCTATATAGCCCCACGAAAATTCATTGACAACGGACAATGAACCATGAACAATAGATATAGTATAGAAAACCTTTCACATTCCACTACCTTTACATTACCTTTTTATAAATGAGCAGTATCTTTGGTGAATTATTTAGAATCTCTACATTTGGAGAATCCCATGGGGGCGGAGTTGGCGTTGTCATTGATGGTTGCCCCCCTCGTATCGAGATTAGCGCCGAAGAAATACAAGAAGATTTAAACCGTAGAAAGCCAGGGCAAAGTAAGATTACCACTCCCCGCAAAGAATCCGACTTATGCGAAATCGTATCAGGGGTATTTGAAGGTAAAACCCTCGGCACTCCCATCGCCATTTTAGTTAGAAATAAGGATGCAAGATCCCAAGATTACGATGAAATGGCCGTCAAATATCGTCCTTCCCATGCCGATGCCACCTATGACGCAAAATATGGTATCCGTAATTGGCAGGGTGGGGGGCGCTCCTCCGCCCGTGAAACCATCGGTAGGGTGGCCGCAGGGGCGATCGCCAAGAAAATTCTCAAACAAATAGCCGGGGTAGAAATCATCGCCTATGTTAAAAGCATCAAAGACATAGAAGCCACCAACATCAACCAAGATACCCTCACCCAAGAGCAAGTAGAAAGTAATATAGTTCGTTGCCCCGACGGTGCGATCGCCCAAAAAATGATCGACCTTATCGATCAAATTCGCAAAGAAAAAGACTCCCTCGGAGGTACTCTCGAATGTGTCGTCAGAAACGTCCCCAGAGGGCTAGGAGAACCAGTATTTGACAAGTTAGAAGCAGATCTCGCCAAAGCTATCATGTCCTTACCCGCTACCAAAGGCTTTGAAATCGGCTCAGGTTTTGCAGGAACAACCCTCACAGGAAGCCAACACAACGACGAATTTTACCTAGACGACAATGGCAACCCCCGCACCGTAACCAATCGCTCAGGGGGCATCCAAGGGGGCATCAGCAACGGTGAAAACATCGTCATCAGAGCCGCCTTCAAACCCACCGCCACCATCGGCAAAGAGCAAAAAACCGTCAGCAAAGAAGGAGAAGAAACCACCCTCGCCGCCAAAGGAAGACATGATCCCTGTGTACTACCCAGAGCAGTACCCATGGTAGAAGCCATGGTAGCCCTTGTATTGTGTGATCATCTTTTGCGCCACCATGCACAATGTAATTTAATTGAGAATTGATAATGAATAATGGATAATGAATTTTTTTATCCATGTCAATCAACTAAAATCAAATTATCTTCCCCCCGAATTTGCGGGGGGCTAGGGGGAATCTAATATGAATCAAAAAATAACCATCATTGGCGGAGGGGCAGCGGGATTTTTTGGCGCTATCAGTGCCGCCACCCATCACCCCCAAGCGCAAATAACCATCCTCGAAGCCAGTAAGAAACTATTAGGCAAAGTCAAAATATCTGGGGGCGGTAGATGTAACGTTACTCACCACTGCTTTAACCCAGGTCAACTAATTACCAACTATCCCCGTGGTGGTAGAGAGTTAAGGGGAGCATTTTCCCGTTTTCAACCCCAAGACACCGTCAAATGGTTTACCGATAAGGGCGTTAAACTAAAAACCGAAGCCGATGGGCGTATGTTTCCTATTACTGATGATTCTCAAACCATTATCGATTGCCTGATAAATACAGCTAAATCATTGGGTATTAAAATCAAAACCCAAACCCCCGTTAAAAGTATCAAGAAAGAAGGAAATAAATTTATTATTACCCTCAAATCAGGGGAAGAATTTTCAGCAGATAAAGTTTTAATCGCCACAGGAAGTAATAGATTAGGTTATCAATGGTCAGAATTTTTAGGACATAATATTAAACCTCCTATTCCTTCATTATTTACTTTTAAAATAAATGATCCTAGAATCAAAGACTTAGCAGGAATTAGCTCAGAAAATGTTCATATTCAGCTAAAACAAAAAAAAGGAAAAAAGTTGGAACAACAAGGCCCTTTATTAATTACCCATTGGGGTTTAAGTGGCCCTGCTGTGCTTAAGTTATCAGCTTGGGGAGCAAGGGTATTGCATGATCATAATTATCAGATGGAGTTAATTATTAATTGGCTACCTGAAGACAATCCAGAAACTATTAAATCAGAATTAAACAATTTAAAAAGTAATAAAGCAAAGCAAAAAGTTATTAACTACAATGGTTATAATTTACCTAAGAGATTATGGCAAAGTTTGGTAAATTATAGTTTATTAAGTAATGATAAAATTTGGGCAGAAATCACAAAAAAAGAATTAGAAAAATTAGCATTTGAATTGACAAGGGGAGTTTATAAAATAGAAGGGAAAGGGGTTTTTAAAGATGAATTTGTGACCTGTGGCGGTGTTTCCCTAAAAGAAATTGATTTTAAAAGTATGGAAAGTAAAAAGTGTGAAGGGCTTTATTTTGCAGGGGAAATATTAGATATTGATGGAGTGACGGGGGGATTTAACTTTCAAAATGCTTGGACTACAGGCTGGTTATTTGGACAACATTTGACCTAATCAATATGATTAATGTCAATATCTAACGATACCATTCCCCGTTCCCCATGGTTATCGAGGGAAGTCGAGATACCTTGTTCCCTATTCCATTAAAAAAATTAAATAAGGGCTTTTCTGATAAAATCTTAATGAAAGTTTAAAATATGTAAAATAAATTAATAATTATAATGAAAATATTAGTAGTTGGAGCAACAGGCACACTGGGAAGACAAATTGTGCGCCATGCCCTAGATAATGATTATGAAGTACGTTGTTTGGTCAGAAATACAGGAAAAGCTAGTTTTTTAAAAGAGTGGGGAGCGGAATTAATTGTTGGGGATATTTGTAAGCCAGAAACTTTACCCCCAGCCTTAAAAGAAGTTGATGCAGTAGTGGATGCGGCTACCACCAGGGCGACAAGTTCGTTGAGTATTAAGCAGGTGGATTGGCAGGGTAAGGTTAATTTGATTCAGGCTACCCAAGAAGCTGATATTAAACGTTATATCTTCTTTAGTATTGTGAATGCTAAGGAATTTGAAAATGTTCCTCTGATGAATATTAAATATTGTACTGAGTTATTTTTACAGGAGTCGGGGTTGGATTATACTATCTTCCAATTAGCTGGATTTATGCAGGGTTTGATTCCTCAATATGGTATTCCTATTTTGGATAATCAACCTGTGTGGGTGAGTGGGGAAAATACTCCCATTGCTTATATGAATACTCAGGATGTGGCAAAATTTGTGATTAATGCCCTTGAGATTCCCGAAACCAATAAGCAAACTTTCCCGATTATGGGCGATCGCGCCTGGAGCGGAGAAGAAATAATTAGGTTATGTGAAAGACTCTCAGGAAAAGAAGCCAAAGTTTCCCGCATTCCCATCGGGCTATTAAGATTTTTAAGGGGCTTTACCCGTTGGTTTGGTTGGACACTAAACGCCTCAGATCGTCTTGCTTTTGCCGAAGTCATTGCAGGGGGTAAACCCATGAATGCCCCCATGGATGATGTCTATGAAAAATTACAAGTTGACCGAGATGATATTACCAAACTAGAAGACTACTTAGAAGAATATTTCACCCGCATCATGAAAAAAGTCAGAGAAATTGACTTAGAACAAAGTAAGAAGAAAAAGAAAAAGAAAGGCAGTTTCTTCAAATAGAAATAACCTGATTTCGGGATAAAATTTATAGTTTTGTAAAAGTGTCAGGTATCGGGTGGGCAATGCCCACCGCAATACTAAGCCAAAGGCACAGTACGCAACAAGCGATCAATAATTACCTTAGGATTTCTCCCCCCCCTAGCAATCAGACGATGAGCCAAAACATGGGGGGCTAAATATTTCACATCATCAGGGGTTGCATAATCCCTTCCCTCAATAAAAGCCAGAGCTTGAACAGCCCTTTGCATGGCAGACGTACCCCGAGGGCTTACCCCTAAACTGATTTCATCATCATTCCGAGAAGTAGTTATCAAATCAACAATATATTTTTGTAACTCAGGAGCCACTTTAATTTTTTGACAAGATTTTTGTAAATCGATCACATCCTCTAAAGAAATACAAGGAGTTAAATCATCCCCTATCAAACCCTTATCCAGTTGTTTTTGTAACATCAAAAGTTCCTCCTCAGGGGAAGGATAACCCACACTCAAAGAGATTGTAAAACGATCCATTTGTGCTTCAGGTAGAGGAAATGTCCCCTGATATTCCACGGGGTTTTGGGTGGCAATAACAAAAAAAGGATTAGGTACATTACGAGCCTCACCATCCACCGTAATTTGTTTTTCCTCCATTACTTCCAACAAAGAAGATTGAGTTCGAGGGGTAGCACGGTTAATTTCATCGGCTAAGAGAATATTAGCAAAAGCCGGACCGGGTAAAAATTCAAACTCCCTACTACTCGGATTCCAAATATTAGTCCCCGTCACATCACTAGGTAATAAATCGGGGGTGCATTGGATTCTCTGAAACCTACCGTTAATGGACTTAGCTAGGGATTTTGCCAACAAGGTTTTACCAACCCCCGGAACGTCTTCAAGGAGGGCATGACCACCACTAAGGAGGGCTACCATCACTAATTTTATCGGTTCTTCTTTTCCCACGATCGCACGGGCTAAATTGTCTTGAAGGGCGGTAATTTTTTCTCTCATGGAAGAATTATAAATGGATTTTATCCCCTAATTATAGCAACGGTTCAGCTTCTACAAAGGATGGTTATAATAAGAAAAAATAGAGTGCAAAATGTTTTTGAATGACTAAATCTGATCTACAAATAGAGCATCAATTAAATTCAACCAACGACCATGTAAACAAACCTTTTGACAGTAAAGAATTAGCTTTTATTATTGCTGATGCCGCCGACGATCGCAAGGGGGAAGACATAAAAATTCTCGATGTTTCCCAATTATCCTACCTCGCAGATTATTTTATCGTTATCACTGGTTTTTCTGTTCCTCAATTAAGGGCGATTTCCCTATCCATTGAAGGAAAAGTAAGCGATAAACTAGGCATCGAACCTGTGAGGGTAGAAGGCAAAAGCGAGGGTAACTGGATTTTACATGATTATGGGGATGTCATTGCCCATATCTTTTTACCCGAAGCCCGTGAATACTACGGTTTAGAAGCCTTCTGGGGCAGAGCCACTACCATTGATAATCAGGAATGGATGAATAAATAATTAGTTCCATGAGATGTACAAAGTTTAACTTAGATAGGAGGGGTTAAAACCCCTTGTTAAATATATAAAGACAAAACAAGGGATCGTAAGAATAATTTACAATTGGTAATTGATGACTAATTTTTTTTCATTATTCATTATCAATTATCCATTATTTATAATTATGTCATTTTGTCCTGTACCCGTTGAACAACAACCCGTTAACGAATATCAAGAATTAAGTCAATCTTGGTTTTTTCAGTGGGTAACCTTACCCAAAACTAAATTTTTTTCCAAATTATCAGGGGTTTGGAGTTTAAGTTTATTGCTCACCGCCCCCATTTCTAGTGCTAGTTTTCCCCCCGACGAGCAAACTTTTCCCTTCCTCATTGCTAGTGCCTTAGGCTCTGGGTTGTTCGTTGCCTTTGTTTTGATACGATTATATTTAGGATGGAAGTATATAGGCGATCGCCTCAAGAAAACAAAAATAGTTTACGAAGAATCAAGCTGGTATGATGGACAAGTATGGGAAAAACCCCTAGAAATTTATAATCGAGATCGATTAATATTCAGCTACCAAGTAGAACCAGTTTTAAAAAGATTAGAAAAAAGCGGTTTATTACTCATCGCCCTGATGGTAAGTGGTATCATCCTATTCTGGTTAAGTTAACAACAAAAATCGACACACAAACCCAAATACAATAATAAATGAGTAGATTAAAACGTAGTCCATACCCACCCCTAGAAGTACACCTCCTGCGAGAAGGTATCCCCGAATCCGTCCATCAAGTAGAAGTTACCGTTGCCGACGATAAAGGGCGCACCCTTTGTGCGGCGGGGAATCCCGAAACCGTCGCCTTTACTCGCTCCGCCCTCAAACCTTTCCAAGCCCTAGCGGTATCTAGTACAGGAGTATTAGAAAGATTTGAACTAAATGATCAAGATTTGGCAATCATGTGTGCCTCCCATAAAGGTACTATCGAACAAGCTAGACAAGTATTTAACATCCTTTGGAAAGCAGATATTGATCCCAATGCCCTCAAATGCCCTATACCAGAGGGAAAAGATAGCCCCCTGCAGCACAATTGTTCGGGAAAACACGCTGGAATGTTAGCTGCCTGTCAGCAACGTAACTGGAGTTTAGAAAACTATTTTCATCGCTCCAATCCGATACAGGGTTTAGTATTGAAGAAAATTTCTGAATTATTATCCATGCCCCCTGATGAATTGATGGCTGCGAGGGATGATTGCGGTGTGCCTACCTATGCCCTACCTCTATCACAAATTGCTACCCTTTACGCTAAACTTGCCTGTGGTAGTAATATTGACTTAGAGCGAATTTTGCGCGCTATGACTCATAATCCTCAGATGATAGCAGGGGAAGGGGCTTTTGATACAGAATTTATGACTCTTACCGAGGGGGCTTTGGTTAGTAAATCTGGGGCAGAAGGATTACAGTGTATTGGTAATATTAGCCAAGATATGGGATTAGCCATCAAGGTATTGGATGGGGCGAGACGGGCAAAATATGCGGCCGCTATCCATGTATGTAAACAAATGGGCTGGATTTCTCCTGATGTGGCTGATAGATTAGGGGATAAATTCCTTAAAATTGACGAATATCGCCGTTTGGAAGTGGCTGGGGAATGTACTTTTGTTTAAAGGCAGTTGCCCCACTGTGTAATGAATTTAACGGCTAACGGTCATTTTTTCCATAAATTGAATTAAAATTGACTACCCCTTGTTATCTTTTCCCGCACCATATTTCCACATATCAAGGTAACGATGATAATAATAAAGTTGTTGCTCATTCATGGTTGATTCTAGGGATTTAAAAGACTTAGCAAGGGGGTATAAACCTGTAAAAAGCCCTAGGTTGGTAAAGTGTTTAAACCAATCAGCGAAAATGGGTAAGCCTACTTGGGGTAAGAGGGGTAAAACCAAAAGGGGATTAACCAGGGGTAAGGTTTTGGCTAATCCTGAAAATTTTACTACGTCTTGTAAGAAAGGTTTTAAGACATCGTCACCCATTTTATCCATCACTTTGAATACTCCACTCATTAAGTCGTTGATTTGATTGGGGGAGTAGTTTTTATCGATACCCACACTCATGGTTTTTTGGAATAACCAAGTAACGGATATGTTGGGTTGATAGGGTTGAATTAAATGTAAGTCTTTTGGGCTTAAACTGTCGGTTTGTAGGGCTTCGTTAATGGCTTCATTCAGGCGGGGAAGATGACGCATCATGCTTCCAAAACCGCCAAAACTCACGGGGGATTGACTACCGCTACTGTCTCCGATGGCTAATATTCTTGACCATGGCATTTTCAGGGGGCTATTATTATAGGAAGGGAAAAAGCCGAATAAAAAACGTTTAAAGGCGATCGCCCCTAAGTCCACATTCTGATATTTTGGTAATAATCTAAGATACTCTTGGGTTAAATCCGTCAAACTAATTCTATCGGGGTGGGCATCCACATAGGTAAATAAATAGGTAGTGCGTCCATCTTTTGCAGGAAAAGCCTCCCAAAAATATTGACAACGATTTTGAATGGGGGTAATCGTCGCTATTAAATCCCCCGTATCATTTTTTTCAAATCCTTCTCCACAACTACCCACCACCAAACAAACCCCCTCCGCTTGTTGCCCTTGTCTTGCCTGTTTGGCAATGGGTGAAAAATGCCCCATGGCATCAATTAACAATCGGCTAGTTATGACTTGATTATCTAACTCTAGTTTTACACCATTATCATAAATATTGGCAGAAATAAAAGACGTTTTTTCTAATAAAATCCCCCCTAATTGTAAAAATTTATTCTTTACTTTTGCGAGTAATAATTTAGGACTAACACCAATGTTTAAAACATCTTTTACCCATAATTCATAACCTTGATAAAAGCTAACTCTCCCAGGATTATATTCGGTAAATATTATTTGTTCTAAATCTTTTTCATCAATTAAATCTAATTCTAATAAACAACTTAATTCATTTCGAGAAATATTCCATTCTTGTTCCCTGCCTTGCAATATTCCCTTTTCGATAACTGCGACTTTATAGCCTTTTTTTCTGAGGGTTGTGCCCAAAAATATTCCTAAAGTACCTCCACAAATGACCACATCAAAATCGGTTTCATTAATAGATTCTTTTTGTTGATAAATTACTTTTTTGATAGTCTGATTGTTATTACGAAAATTATGCCAAAATTGATCAGCAAATTGAAGATTTTTTTGATTATTTCTGAGAATATCTAAATTCATAATTAAGTGGCTAAATATATTATTTTATAACGAGCTTTTGTTGATATTTTTTTTACATATTTATTATTTTTAAGATAACATAAGGACTAAATTAGTTATTATAAAATATAAAAATTAAATCTATATTAAATGCCTTTTAAATTGATAAAGTTTTCCTCCTATTTTTTGGCTGTTTAAATTCATTCTTGTATATTAATCTCGGCATTAATTACCATCTCTTGGTGTGTTTTTCCATCCGCTAAAAATTCGGATAATTCTGCCACTTCTACCACAAAATAATTATCTATTTCACAGCAATAAATAACTAACTCATACTCAGTTAATATCAAATTTGCAAAATTCATCATAAATAGATTGTATCTTCACCCACCGTATAATAAATTACACGGCTAACGGTAGTTCGTTAAATAAATTGAACTAAGATATTAATATTAATACTGCTAATTTGTAAGTGATCAAGCGGACTTGATATGACATGGTTTTTTTTAGCTCATACTTAAATTTACTTTACGAGATGTACATCAATCTAGCTTCTTTTATAACTCTTTTTTGTTGACAGTCGAGCTATTCACAGTTGATATTAGAAAGAGAATCAATTATAAATTACCAAATATGACCATTGATATTACCATCAATAACCAACAAATTGAAACCCTAGATTTATCAGCCGTTACAGAAGTTGTGGAAGATTTAGAAAAAAGAGAGGGTATATTATCCGCCGAACAACAAATTCAATTTAAAATTGATTATACCTTACCTGAAAATGACCCTAGGGAGTTATCCGAAATTCCTGAAATTCGTCTATGGTTTATTGCCCTCAATGCCCTTTATCCTTGGTTTCCTATCCTTCTTAATTGGCGTGAGGGTGAATTAGCCCGTTATACGGCTATGGTTGTCCCCCATGAGTTTAAACGCACGGAGGGAATACAATATAATCCTGAGGCGCTGGATATTTTTATTATGGGTAAGATTTTTACTCTCCATCAATGGTTAAAATCTCAGGGAGTGACGGGGAATTCTCGTTTAAAGGCCATGGCTCAGATTTTTGGTTATGATTTAGATGATAGCTTTTTTGCTCTCCTCGGTTAATATGAAACATTTTTTGATTTTATTGATTAAGGGGTATCGTGGTTTTATTTCCCCTTTGTTTCCCCCTAGTTGTCGTTTTCAGCCCACTTGCTCTGCCTATGCCCTAGAGGCGATCGCCCTTCATGGTACAATAAAAGGAGGTTATTTAGCCCTTAAAAGGATCTTAAAATGTCATCCTTTTCACCCTGGGGGCTATGATCCTGTACCATGTAATCATAATCATCAATTAGAACAGAAAAATCTTGCCCATAATAATAAAAAATAAACCATAAAGCAAGATTTTTGATAATAGAAGTTAAAGATAATAATAGCAATGAAAAAATTATAACAGTATGGGTTAATAGGTATTAGGTTGCGACTTTAAATAACATCATAATTTGTAAGTTATTTTCTACCTTAATCCCTTCACTTTTGCACAAAAAAGTTAACTATTAATGCCTAATTTTTGCAAAGAATAATTAGCTGCTTGGGCAACCTGTTGATGAGCATCTTTTGCTAAATATTTTAGGGCAGAAATGCTCTTTTCAGTATTAAAATTACCCAAAGATTCAGCCAATCTTTGACGAATTAACCAGTCTTCCGATTGAGCAAAATCCAAAATATCTCCCACGCAATCTTCTGCCTTAATTTCTCCTAATGCAGAAATCGCCGCTTGTTGTAATACTGTTTCTCCACTTCTGAGGGCAGCTAATAATACTTGTTTTGCCCGAATATCTCCTAAGTTGCCCAAGGATACCGCCGCACTAAACCTTACTAGCCATTGGGTATCCTCATAAAAAGCCCTTACTAAAGCATCAAAAGCCCTGATGTCATTGAGATAACCTAACGCCCCCGCCGCATCTGCCCGAATACCGTAATCAGGATCACTTTCTAATAATTTGACTAAAATAGGATAACATTCCTCAGTTTTCTTTACACCCAAGGCAAATACAGCCATCGAGCGCACTGGCAACACTTCATCATCAAGGACTTTTTTAATTAAAGGTACAGCATCTTCAGCATCCACTTGTCTTAGGGAAGCTAATGCCAATAAACGATCCTTTGAATTACTACTTTCTAGGTTATCCGATATTTCTTGTAAATTAACTATACTCATTTTTGCTCAATATTTCTTTACATTTTTCATTATAGTGGAAGAAAATATGATCGTTATCGCAAAAACCGTCTATGGAAATCACCAGTTAAGGGAAACGATGATAAATCATTAAACTTCATCCCCTCTACTCCTCATTCCCTTCACTCCTCATCCCCTCTACTCCTCATTCCCATTTATTGATATGATCAAAGTATTGTAATGATAAAAAATAGCTTCAATGATTAGACAAGGTGAGTTGGTAGAGATTGATATAGAAGATGTTAGTAGTGATGGTAATGGGGTAGGAAAAATTGATTCTCAGGTTATTTTTATTCCTCATACGGTTACGGGCGATCGCATCCAGGCTAAACTAATAAAAGTAAAGAAAAAATATGCCCAAGGAAGACTAGAAAAAATTATCAACCCTTCAAATCATCGTATTCGCCCCCGTTGCATTGTGGCGGATAAATGTGGAGGATGTAAATGGCAACATATAGATTATCAACATCAATTAGAAATTAAAAAAAATCAAGTAAAAGAAACCCTTACCCGTATTGGTGATTTTACTAATTTTGAAGTAGAAGACATTTTGGCAGATACAGATTTAGGTTATCGTAACAAAGCTAGTTATCCCTTTGGAGTATCCCAAAACGGCAACCTTAAAGCAGGTTATTACCGAGAAGGTAGCCATCAAATAGTTAACCTCAATCAATGCCCCATCCAAGATGAAAGACTAAACCCCCTCCTAGCAGAAATTAAACAAGACTTACAAGAATTAGGCATACCCGTTTACGATGAAAATACCAAAAAAGGTATTTTGCGCCATCTTTGTTTCCGCATTGGTAAAAATACAGGGGAAATTCTGATAACCATTGTTATAAGTAAACCCAGTAACTTTAAATTAGCAGAACAAGCCCCCATATGGTTGGAGCGTTATCCTAACGTGGTGGGAGTAACATTGAATTATAACCCTAAACCCACTAATGTGATTTTTGGTGAGGAAACCGAATTACTAGCAGGAAGATTATATCTAAAAGAAGAATTTGCAGGATTAACCTTTACCCTACGCACAGAAACTTTTTTCCAAGTTAATACCACCGTTGCAGAATCATTGTTTAAATGGGTGATAGATGCCCTAAATTTACAAGGAAATGAAACAGTAATTGATTTGTATTGTGGTATCGGTGCGCTGACTTTACCCATTGCCCAAAAGGTAGATAGTGTAATGGGTATCGAGTTTGATAAAGTTGCCATCGAATTAGCCAATCATAATGCCGTTATCAATGACATTGACAATGTTCGATTTGTGGTGGGTAAGGCTGAGGTTGTTTTTCCCGAATTAACTACCATTGCAGACATTGTAATATTAGATCCTCCCCGCAAGGGTTGTCAACCAGAGGTAATAGAAAGTTTAGGCAAGATGAAGCCTCAAAAAATAGTTTATGTGAGTTGTCATCCTGCCACCCTTGCCAGAGATTTGAAGTTACTATGTGAAAATAATGACTATGTCATCGAAAGGGTTAAACCTGCTGATTTTTTCCCTCAAACTACCCATGTGGAAACCGCTGTAATTTTAACTCGTCGCTAATCACAACAACTGATATAAGGTATTTCGTTGACGGTAAGGGCGATGGATAGAAGTAATGGCTTTTTGAATGGTGGCGACATCTAAACAAGTGCCTCCCTTTGCCCCTGCCATGGTGGTAATATGTTCTTCCATGAGTGTACCACCAATGTCGTTACATCCCCATTGTAATGCTTCTAATGCACCGTCTAGCCCTAATTTTACCCAGCTTGGTTGATGGTTAAGGATGACATCTCCCAATACCATACGGGAAACGGCAGTTAAAACAAGGGTGGCGGTTAAGTCGGGTTGATCTCTTCCTACCCTATTACGTAAGGGTTTCGGGGCTTGTTCACCCACAAAAGGCAGTAAGATAAATTCGGTGATTTTGGCTGGATAATCGTTAATGATAGCAGTTTCCTGGAGCGATCGCACCTTAAATAAATGTTGTAATTGTTGCTCTGGGGTTTCAATATGTCCACATAACATGGTACTAGTGGTGGGTATTCCTAAACGATGGGCAGTGGAAATTATTTCCATCCATATGGCAGTATTAATCTTTTCAGGACAGATTATTTTTCTTACTTGATCATCCAAAATTTCGGCGGCTGTGCCTGGCATTGAACCCAAACCATGATCCCGAAAAGCAATAATTACATCACTAAAACTAAGGTTATCTTGACGGGCAATAAATTCTATTTCTTGGGGAGAAAAAGCGTGTAAATGTAACTGTGAAAATTCTTTTTTTATACTTTTAATTAACTGTAAATAATATTTTAAACTACTTCCTTGAATTTGGGCTTGAGGATTTAACCCCCCCTGCATACAAATTTCTGTAGCATTTAAATTAATAGCTTCCTGACATTTACGCAAAATAGTTTCAATATCTAACCAAAAAACTCCTTTATCATTTGCATCCCTTCTAAAAGCACAAAAACTGCAATGCTGTTCACAAATATTGGTAAAATTTATATTTCTATTGATAACATAAGTAACCTTGTCTCCCACTTGTTTTTTGCGAAGATTATCAGCTTCTTTTTTTACTTTTTGAAGATTAATTTTTTGATAATTTTTAAGAATATTTAAAAATTCTTTTTCTTCATCTCTAACTCTATTATTAATGAGCATGAATTTAATATAGTAATGAGGGCAAAGAATAGGCAATGGCAATAGTTACGATAGGTGTTAGATAACAGTTAACATTAAGTCCGCTTGATCGCTTATAAGTTACCAATATCAATATCTTAGTTCAATTTATTGAACGAATCACCGTTAGCCGTGTACGGTGGAGCAACGATTCTACAGAGCTTTTTAAGTTATATTTATACTAATTAGGTTTGGATAAATAAATCTTTAGGATGATAAAATCCTCCAGAATTGAGAGATTTAGGGGGGAAAATACAATTTTTTATAAAAACTTTTACCCCACTGCAAACCTAAATGGTTAACAAACCCGAAGGATTGACGGATAATAAATCTCGACGTTTCAAACCCTCTTGATGGAGAATCATATTAGCAGATAATAAGCCACTACTTACCGCCCTTTCCATTAAACCACAAGGAAAAGGCATCTTCACCCAATCCCCTGCAAACATGAGGTTTTTAAGTTGAGTTTCAGTTACGGGGCGTTGCTCAAAACTATTGGGGGGATACCCTGAAAAGTTTTTCTGATTTACCAATTGTTTATGGAGTATTTTAGCATCTTTTAATTCGGGGACAATTTCCGATAATTCTCGCTCAAAGGTTTCTAAAATTAACTCTTGGGTGGGAAATTCCTTCTCCTTATAGCAGTAAGAATGTAATTCAACGACGCTTCCCCCTGTTTTTTGAGCCCAAGCGATATATTCGGTTTGGATACGATGATATAAACAAATGCTGTCGGTGAGGGAATAACCTGATAAAGAGGCAAAGTTACTATGCTCCCATTCAAAGCTCTTATCTAGCCAAAACCTAGCCACAGCAAAGGGATCAGCCAATGCCAGTTGTTCGATTTGGGCTTGGGTGGTGCTACAGGTTTCCCCATCGGTTTCCATGAGGTTAAATAAGTGTTTTACCCCCGGCACATCGGCGGCGATAACAAAATAGTCAGCTTCCAATGTTTCTGGTTTAATATTATCGTTGGGGTTGTTGGCGATGAGTTGAATTTGATCGCCCTTTTGTCCTATAACTGTATAAGTATTTAAGCTACGTTTAGCAGGACCTTGTAATAATTTTCCGTCATTGTCGTAGAGGGCGGAATGGCAAGGACATAAAAATTTACCATCTTCTTGTTTATTAACGGTACATCCTTGGTGGGTACAACTGAGGGAAATTGCTTGTTTAGTATCCTTGGTAACGGCAAAGAGGCGATCGCCCGCACCATAATAACTGTATTGTTGATCTTCCAATAAAGGATTAGCACTCACCCAAAAAGGAACACTACTTTCCCCTTGTCCTCGATAATATTCAAGGGAGGTAATTTTATCCCCATCACACTTAATCTTACTAACATTCGCTTCCGTAACAATACTACCACCATTATTTTTAATAGTATCGGCAATGGGTTCTACTAAACTCGTACCCATATCATCCACCGTACCATTAAAAGCCAACCCTTCAGGGTTACCAAAAAAGTAAAAATGGAAAAACTGCATTAGTTCTCCTGTACTAAGCACATCAGGGGCATTGAGAGAAGATTTCGCAAAAGGCAAAAAATACAAATCAAATAACCCTTGGGGAATACCCTTAGCCGCCCAATCTTTGACCGAAATATTATCTAACTCATAATAAGTATTAGGTATTTTAAACCCCGCAATGGTTTTAAACACCCGCCAATGTTCAGGATTTGCCAAATTAATACCCCAATGGAGGGCATTATCACTAGAAAAGGCTAAATCAACAATATTCCAAGGGAAAGCCGAATGACTGGGCCGAAAATTTTCGGGCTTATATTGACCATCTTTGAACACCACGGAATAAAAATCAAGGGATTTAAAATTATCCGTAATATTGATTTCGCTAACAATGCTCTTTAAATTATAGTATTGTGGGAAAAAACCATGGAAACCATGTTCCATTCTAAATTTTTCATCCCCTACCTGAATATCCCAACTAGCAATTTTCCCCCCCAATTGAGGAGACTTTTCCAAGAGGGTAACTTCAAAACCCCTCTGGCTTAATTCGTAAGCAGAAGCCAACCCTGCCAAACCACCACCAATAACAACGACTTTCTTTTTCTTGGTAAGGTAGCGAGGTAAATCAATGGTATCTCCTTTATGTATTGTCGGTTGCGGTTTTACCACTCGAGAATACCCCACAAGTCCAAGAATACTACTAAAAGCGAAAAACTTTAATAAATTGCGACGGGAAAAACGATTATTCATGAAAGAAAAATGAGGATGATGACTAAAAAACTTAATATTACTTTACCAAATTATTAAAATTGGGGGCTAAAAACTAATGAAGAAACTCTGATAATTTTTCTTCAATCTTATTGAGTTTGTAAGTAGGTTAAAAATTCAATTAATTCTTGATCGGATAACAAATGACGAGATTTTTTACCGTAGGTTTCTAGTAAATATTTTTTACCTTGTTCTTGAGTCCAACCCAATCTTTTTAATTCTATAGTAGTTTGATCAATTACCTGACTAAAATCAACGGCGTCACTTAAGTCAAGATTTGGGGGGGGGGATAATTCGGTTTTTTCCTCTATTTTCTCTATTTCTTGAGGTTGATAGGATAGGGGTAATTCTGGGTTATGGGGAGTGGTGG